>JAUYKX010000145.1 GCA_030699055.1 Candidatus Nanopelagicales bacterium | reverse complement strand
GAAGCGAAGATCCAACGGCAGAACCAAGAACCCACTACCGCAACACGCCGACAGGTGGTCCAATAACTGGCAACTCAGGTGGTCCCATGAACCTGGCAGAAAACCGATCAAACCGGTCCCATGCACATGGCAGGCGACAGTGAAGTTCTCCGAGTGGGGTAGCGCATCAGTGGGTTCGGTTCCGCCGGATAGCGACACCATCGACGTGTCGAAACTGACGCCACAGCAGTAGCGGGTGTGACGACTGAGGCGTCGGGATCGGTGGACCCGACAATGGGTTCCCGGCCCGACGCCTCAGTCGTTCAAGGCCTGTTCGAGAACGTCGAGGCCCTCGTCCAGTTGGTTCTTGCTGATGACCAGGGGTGGGGCGAGGCGGATGGTTCGGACATGGGTGTCCTTGCACAGCAAGCCCTGGCCCATCAGTTTGCGGCAGTATTCGCGGGCGATTGGCGCGTCAGGCGCCAAGTCGATGCCGGCCCACAGCCCGATTGACCGGATCCGGGTCACCGGTGGACGGGGCAAATCTTCCAGTCGACGGCGAAAATGCGCCGCCAAGGATGCGGCCGCTTCGATCAAACCCTCGTCGATCAACACGTCAAGGGCGGCTTCCGCCACCGCGCAGGCCAGCGGGTTGCCTCCGTACGTCGATCCGTGGGTCCCCGGCTTGAAAACGGCCATCACTTCGTCGGAGGCCAGGAAGGCACTGACCGGATAGAGACCACCCGACAACGCCTTGCCGATGGTCACGGCGTCGGGTCTGATGTCGGCGTGCTCGAAGGCGAACAGCTTCCCCGTGCGGCCCAGCCCCGACTGAATCTCGTCGAGAATCAGCAGTACCTGGTGCCGGTCGGCCAATTCGCGCAACCCGGGCAGATAATCGTCTGGCGGAATGATCACTCCGGCTTCACCCTGAACGGGCTCGACCAGGATGGCAGCGGTGTTGGGTCCGATGGCGGCCGCCATCGCGTCGAGGTCGCCGAAAGGCACCACTCGGAATCCAGGGGCGAAGGGACCGAATCCGTCGTGGGCCGCCGGATCGGTACTGAACCCGACGATGGTCGTGGTCCGGCCGTGGAATCCGTCGGCGGCGACGATGATCTCCGCTTGTGATGGAGGGACTCCCTTGACTTCGTACGCCCACTTGCGCGCGGCCTTGATGGCGGTCTCCACGGCCTCGGCCCCGGTGTTCATCAGGAGCGCACGATCGAATCCCGTGAGACGACAGAGTCGCTCAAGCAACAGCGGGTACCGATCGTTCCGGAAAGCCCGGCTCGTCAGGGCCAGTTTGTTCGCCTGTTCAACGAGGGCAGCGGTGATCCGCGGATGGTTGTGACCCTGATTGACCGCCGAGTAGGCGGAAAGGAAGTCCAGGTACCGACGGCCGTCCAAATCGAAGAGGTAAGGGCCCTCTCCCCGGGTAAAAACAGCATTGAGCGGGGTGTAGTTGTGGGCTCCGTATCGATCTTCCAGTTGGATCAGAGATTGCGCGGCTTCGGTGGTCAAGTTCGCGGTCCTGTCGTTTCAGATGAACAGTAGTTGGGCGCCGTAAGTCTTCTCGATGAAGGTGTCGGCATTGATAATTGCTTCCACTCCGTCGAAAAGGTCATCCTCGGTCAGGCCCATCATGTCGGCACTCATCCGGCAACCCCACAGGTGTCCTCCCATGTCCACGATCTGTTGCAGCAGCTCGGGCGGCTCGGGAACGTCGAGTTCGCTGATCTGCTTGCGCATCATCTTCGTGGCCAGAGCCTGGATTCCGGGGAGTGGAGCGAGAGCCTGAGGCATGCGGGCATCCCCGATGGGCAGATGCATTGCGGTGTTGCCCACGGGGGAGAACTTCAACTTCGCCATTCTGGTCTTGGCGATCATGTCGAATCCCCAGAACGTGAAGAAGAGGTGGGTTTCGATTCCGTTGCCCAGCGCGGCCGCTCCCAGGATCAAACCGGGGTAGGCCATGTCGAGGTTGCCCTTGGAGCAGATGATGGCCAGTTTGCGTTGGCCGTCGTCACCTTCGCCGCCGAAGCTCGGGATGATCGGCACGGAGTCCTGCGGGGTCATGACTTACCTTTCCGGGTTGTGGTCTCGCCGACGTGGTTTCGTTGGTCGGGGCCGTGTCTGACGCGGCCCCGATTAGACACAGCCCTGCGGCTTGGGCAGGCCGGCCACATAGGCCATCTTCTTGGCTGGAGTCTTGGGAAAAAGCTCGAGTTGCTCCTTGATCGAAAAGCCGCCCGCGGACTGTGTGTGTCGAGTAGTCGACGACACCCCCAGTCGCCGATAGTCCGCTCTCAGCCAGCGGATCAACTCCCAGTGGCGATCAGTCAGGTCGATCCCTATATTCGCCGCGAGTTGTTTGGCCAAGATCTCGTTCCACTCTTCGTAATCGGTGAGGAATCCATCCTTGTCGAGTTCAACTGCGTGTCCGCAGATGATGGCCACGGGCATGGGGTTGCTCCCATCAGTGAGAGTTTGGCGGTTATAGGTGCGGAAATGAGGTTCCGCTGATGTTACGGAGGCGATTGATCATACCCGGCATCGGGAGGTAGCGGGCTGGTCCGCAGGCTTGCTCAGGTTCGTCGACATCGACGGTGTAGCGCCATGGAAGCGGTAACAGCGGTCGACGGGCGGCTATTCCGAGCGTACTCGTTACGTGGTTCTTGGTGGGCGTCGCGCGCGACCGACGCGGGAGAGTTTCGTTCCGAGGCCTTTCGGCCCTATCTTCGGGATACATGAACTCATCTCGCCGTTGGGCTGAACCTGATCCCGATCTGCCGTCGTCGGAAGTAATCGGGTTCATCCGACAATCGGTCATCGGCGACGATCAGCTGATTCCCGGGCCTTTCGGTCCGCGACGCGTGACCTACGCCGACTACACCGCCAGTGGAAGAGGCTTGACGTTCATCGAGGACTTCATTCGCGACGAAGTGTTACCCCGGTACGCAAACACGCATACCGAGAGCAGCGGGACAGGGCTGCAGACAACCCGATTTCGCGAAGATTCCCGGCGGTTGATCGCCGAATGCCTGGGCGCGAACGACGACTACGCGGTGATTTTCGCGGGGTCGGGGTGCACTGGCGCGATCGACAAGCTCGTGGGAATTCTCAATATCAGGCTTCCCGCCGATCTGGATTCGAGATACGGACTCTCGAAGCTGATCCCCGTGGATGAGCGGCCGGTCGTGTTCATCGGACCGTACGAGCACCACAGCAACGAACTGCCGTGGCGCGAATCGATTTGCGACGTCGTGCCGATCTCCGCGGACGTCGACGGGCACATTGACCAAGAC
>JAUYKX010000142.1 GCA_030699055.1 Candidatus Nanopelagicales bacterium | reverse complement strand
GCCTGGCGCGTGTGCTCGATGAACGCGGAGACATCGGAGGCCAGGAACATCTCCCCCTCGCCGACCCCGGCGACCAGCGGGCTGTTGCGCCGAGCCCCGACCAGCAAATCCGGAGCCTGGGCATCGGTCACCACCAAGGTGAAGGCCCCGGTCAGCCGAAGACACACGCGTCGAACCGCCTCGGGCAAGTCGCAGCCGCAACCGACCAGTTCCCTTTCGATCAGGTGAGCCGCAACCTCGGAATCCGTTTCACTGTTGAGCTGAACCCCCGCCCCGATCAGTTCCTCACGCAGCTCAGCGAAGTTCTCGATGATGCCGTTGTGAATGACTGCGATCCGCCCGTCGGAGCTGATGTGCGGGTGGGCGTTGAAGTCACTCGGCGCGCCATGGGTCGCCCAGCGGGTGTGGCCGATGCCGAGATGGCTGGGCGGAAGTGGATCCTCCACCAGCAACTCCTCGAGCCGGGCCAGTTTTCCCGCCCGCTTGCGCAGGAATTGGGATCCACCATTGACCACAGCGATACCCGCCGAGTCGTATCCCCGGTATTCCAGCCGTCGCAGACCACCCAACACCCGGTCCAACGCCTGACCACGACCGATATATCCCACGATTCCGCACACGGGCCGAACCTTACGACAACCAGATCAAGTGATCCGCTCAGCAGGCCAGATGGGTCCGAACAGCTTCGGCAATGCGCCCGGCCACTGCATCGGCCCTGGCTTGGGTCGGCGCCTCGACCATCACCCGGATGAGTGGCTCGGTACCCGACGGGCGAAGAAGCACCCGCCCGGCATCGCCGAGTTCTGCTTCAGCTTCGCTGACCGCGACCCGCACCGGCTCGCAATCGGCCAGCTTCGTTCGATCCACCCCGGCAACATTGATCAAGATCTGGGGCAAGACTCGCATGACACCGGCCAGCTCGGCAAGCGACCGACCGGTCGTGGCCATCCGTTCCATGATCGACAGAGCGGTCAAAATCCCGTCACCGGTCGTCGCCCAGTCGGCCATGATTACGTGACCGCTTTGCTCGCCACCCAGGTTGTAACCGGCGGCCGTCATGGCCTCCAGCACGTACCTGTCTCCGACCGGGGTCTCCACCAGCTTGATGCCGTTCGCGGCCATCGCCTGTTTGAGCCCGAGGTTCGACATAACCGTTGCGACCAGCGTGTCGTCGACGAGTCGGCCCTGATCCCGCAATCCAATCGCCAGGATCGCCAGGATCTGATCGCCGTCGATCACCGCCCCCTGGGCGTCAACCGCCAGACAACGGTCGGCATCCCCATCGTGGGCGATCCCGATGTCGGCCCGACCCTCAATCACCGCTTCGATCAGAGCATCCAGGTGAGTGGAACCACACCCGTCATTGATCTTGTCTCCGCCGGTGTCCACATTCGTGGCGATCACCTCCGCGCCGGCCACGCGATAAGCGGCCGGAGCCAGTTCGGCGGCAGCGCCGTTGGCACAGTCGACCACCACCCGCAGCCCTCCCAGACGGACCGGCACGACTTCCATCAGGTGATTCAGATACTGATCAACGGCATCCGAAGTCAGTCGAATCCGCCCCACCTGATTCCCGGTCGGCAGCTCCCACGATTCGGCCAAGGCTGATTCGATCCGATCCTCGACCGAGTCCGGAAGCTTGCGCCCACCGGCGGCAAAGAATTTGATCCCGTTGTCGGGCATCGGATTGTGCGAGGCGGAAATCATCGCGCCAAAATCGGCGCCCTGCCTGGCGGTGAGGAACGCAACAGCCGGCGTCGGCGCGATCCCGACCAGATCCACATCAGCCCCGGCGCCGGCCAGCCCCGCCGCCAGCGCCGCTTCCAGAAACTCCCCGCTCGGCCGCGGATCCCTGCCGATGAGCACTCGGGGACGATGCCCGTTGCTTCGGGCTTCTGCCGCCAACACGCGAGCGGCCGCCTGGCCAAGACGAAGCGCCAGCTCCGCCGTCAAGTCGACGTTGGCCAGCCCCCGCACACCATCGGTTCCGAACAACCGACCCATAGCGTTTTTGCTCGCCGAATCAGCGCTTGCTGTACTGCGGAGCCTTACGGGCCTTCTTCAACCCGTATTTCTTGCGCTCCTTGACTCTCGGGTCACGGGTCAAATGCCCGGCCCGCTTCAGCGGCGGCCGGTTGACCTCTTCATCGATCGCGTTGAGCGCCCGAGCAATTCCCATGCGCAGCGCACCGGCCTGACCGCTCGTTCCGCCGCCGTGGAGAGTGGCAATGACGTCGTACTGGCCCTCAGCATCGGTCGCGCGGAACGGCTCATTGACCACCTGCTGGTGAACCGGCTTCGGGAAGTATTCCTTCAGATCCCGTCCGTTGATTCGCCACTGGCCGGTACCCGGCACCAGGCGAACCCGGGCCACGGCCTCCTTGCGGCGCCCGGTGGCCTGCGCCGGGCCCACCATGGCCAGCCGGGTGGTCTTGCCCCGGCCGGACCCGTTCGGGGCCGACTCGGAGGTATGACTTCGGGGCGCGGTCTCGACATCGCTCACGAATGAATTCCTTTCACAAGTACTGGTTGACGGCGTCAGCCGGCCGTCTTCGCGGTCGCCACCGCAGGCTGGGCGATCTGGGTGATCTCGAATGGCTGCGGTTGCTGAGCCGCATGCGGGTGTTCAGGTCCGGCGTAAACCTTCAGTTTTCCGATGAGCTGCCGAGCCAGCCGGTTGCGCGGCAACATCCCGGCAACAGCCTTCTCGATCACCCGACGCGGATTGGTGGCCAGCAGTCGCTCGTAACTCTTGGCGCTGAGACCGCCCGGATATCCCGAATGTCGGTAGTCCATCTTCTGCTCGGCCTTGCGACCGGTCAGGGCAACCTTTTCCGCATTGACCACGATAACGAAATCGCCAGTATCGACGTGGGGCGCGAAAGTCGGCTTGTGCTTGCCGCGCAGCAATGTCGCGGCCTGGCTGGCCAGTCGACCCAGAACGACATCCTCAGCGTCGATCACGTGCCATTGGCGCGTGATCTCACCGGGCTTGGGGCTGTACGTGCGCACGTGTGGAACCTTCATTCGTTGAATCGAGTGTGGATGTGGACACAGGCCACGAACTGAAAGGCTACCTGCTGGCCCTCAGCGGGGTCAAAGCAGGCCACCGGCGGACGCCTGGCGGTGGGCACCCGAGCATCAATGACGTCCGGGTAAATGTCCGAAAATGGGTTCACCCATCGCAGCTTCGCAATGCCCGGGCACGTTCGGTCTGACTCGCGTATTGCGCTGCGGGCGGGTAGTTGACTGCTTCGAGGAACAGGCCCTGGGCAGGTGCCACCTGGACCACCGAACTGCGCCGTCGGGCAGCCAGCAACTCAACGGGCCAGGAGGTCGGGCGACGACCAGACCCAACGGCCACCAAGGCTCCCACCAGAGACCGCACCAGTGAATGACAGAACGCATCGGCGGCCACGTCGACGACGACCATGTCGCCTTCGCCTCGGCGGCATTCGAGTCGTTGCAGGTTGCGGATGGTGGTGGCTTCCGGCCGAGCCCGGCAATAGGCCGCGAAGTCGTGCAGTCCGAGCAAGCCGAGCGCGGCCTCGTTCATCCGTCGCGGATCGAGGACTTCGCGCCACTGCCAGGTGAACCGCCGAGATGTGGGATCGCGCCGACTCAGGCGATCGACCACGAAGTAGCGGTATCGCCGAGAGATTGCCGCCAGCCGCGCGTCAAACCCGTCATGGGCCACGGAGACCCTCTTCACGGCGATGTCGGACGGCAGCAGCCCGTTCAGGCGGTCGACCAGACGGTCCAAACCGACCGTCTCGGACGGCACATCAACGTGAGCGACTTGACCCCGAGCATGTACTCCGGCATCAGTTCGCCCCGCGCACACCGTCTTCAGCGGACGATCGAACCTCAGCGCAGTCGCCAGAGCCCCTTCAAGCTCCTCCTGCACGGTCCGCCAACCCGGCTGACAAGCCCACCCCGCGAACTCGGTCCCGTCGTAGGCCAGATCCAACCGCAGCCGGATCGGCTCACCGCTCGTCAGTGTCAGCTTTTTCCTCAGCACCAGCCGACGGCTCGGTCGGCTGTGAAGGAGCGGTGTCGTTCGCGGGCTTCGGCTTTGGCGTCAGCGCCTCCGGGGTCGACGGCACCTCAGGCATCGACTCCACGAGTTCGATAACCGCCATCGGAGCGTTGTCGCCCTTGCGCGGACCAATCTTCGTGATCCTCGTGTAGCCACCGGGTCGCGTCGCGAACCGCGGACCGATCTCACTGAACAGCGTGTGTACGACGCCCTTGTCTCGAATCACCGTCAACACCCGGCGCCTCGCGTGGAGATCACCGCGCTTGGCGAACGTGACCAGACGCTCGGCATAGGGGCGGAGCCGTTTGGCTTTCGCTTCTGTCGTCTTGATTCTGCCGTGTTCGAACAGCGCCGTCGCCAAGTTGGCCAGCATCAGCCGCTCGTGGGCCGGGCTGCCGCCGAGGCGGGCGCC
>JAUYKX010000140.1 GCA_030699055.1 Candidatus Nanopelagicales bacterium | reverse complement strand
GCTTCGGAATTCGGTGTGGCCAGTAGCGCCGGTGAGACGGCTGTCCAGCTCGCTTGGACAACCAGCGCCGACGGGTGATCGTTCCTGCCGGTTGTAGCTCCAGCCGGTAACGCATGCGTGGTCATGGATCGGACGGCTCGCCGGGGCGGTGACACGAATTATCCATTCGCCTGCGTAAACTCTCGCCGACCTGTCGGCCGTCATCGCGGTCAACCACGGCCGACAGGCGATCAGGTGACCGGAACCGGTGCCCAGATCGCCGCAGCTAGATCTTGCTTGGGCCGTCGCGCGAAGAGGAGAAAACATGTCCGCTGTCAGCCTTGCCGCTGGCGTTACGGAGGTAACCGTCCAGGGGATGAACCTGGTTACGGTGTCTGTCGTCGCCCTGATCGGCCTGCTTGCCCTGCTCGTGGCAGCAGTGCTCGTGAGGGGTGTCCTGGCGGCCAGCCAGGGAACGGCGAACATGCAGACGATTGCGGGCGCGGTGCAGGAAGGGGCCGCCGCCTATCTGTCCCGGCAGTTCAAGACGCTCAGTGTCTTTGCGGTGATCGTCTTCTTCATCCTTTTGGTGCTGCCCTCTGCTTCGGCTGGCGAGCGCTGGGGTAGGTCGATCTTCTTCATTGTCGGTGCCGTGTTTTCGGCCGTTACCGGTTATGTCGGAATGTGGCTAGCCGTCCGGGCGAATGTCCGGGTTGCCGCTGCGGCCAACGATGAGGGAGAGGTCCCGGCGATGAAGATCGCCTTCCGCTCCGGCGGGGTCGCGGGCATGTTCACGGTTGGCCTGGGGCTGCTCGGGGCCGCCATTGTGGTGCTGATCTATCGAGGGAATGCGCCGACCGTGCTTGAGGGCTTCGGGTTCGGGGCGGCGCTCCTAGCCATGTTCATGCGAGTCGGCGGAGGTATCTTCACCAAAGCGGCTGACGTCGGTGCCGACCTCGTGGGCAAGGTGGAACAGGGCATCCCTGAAGACGATCCGCGAAATGCGGCGACGATTGCCGACAACGTCGGCGACAACGTCGGCGACTGCGCTGGCATGGCGGCTGACCTCTTCGAGTCCTATGCGGTGACGTTGGTCGCCGCTTTGATTCTCGGTAAGGCTGCGTTTGGCGATATCGGCTTGGTGCTCCCCTTGGTAATCCCGGCCATCGGGGTCATCACGGCTGTGATCGGCATCTTCACGGTGGCGCCGCGCCCGGGTGATCGTTCCGGAATGACGGCTATCAACCGCGGCTTCTTCATCTCGGCGATCATTTCGGCGTTGCTGGTGGTGGGCGCCGCGTTCTGGATGCTTCCGCGCAGCTTGACCGAACTGCAGGGTGCGGCGATCAGTAACCTCGGGATCGACATTGTGAAGGTTCAGCAGATCGATGTGCGGCTGTATGTCATCGGCGCGGTCATCATCGGTATCGTGCTGGCCGCCGCGATTCAGCAGCTCACCGGTTACTTCACCGAGACCAACCGGCGGCCCGTCGACGATGTCGCGAATTCGGCTCGCACCGGCGCGGCCACGGTCATTCTGACCGGAGTGGCGGTGGGGCTCGAATCGGCGGTGTACACGGCGCTGCTCATCTCCGCGGCGGTATACGGCGCCTTCCTGCTGGGTGCCGGCTCCCTGCTGTTGAGCCTCTTCGCGATCGCACTGGCCGGGACGGGTCTGTTGACCACGGTCGGTGTCATCGTGGCGATGGACACCTTCGGACCGATTTCAGACAATGCGCAGGGAATCGCCGAGATGTCGGGCGATGTCCACGGCGAAGGCGCCCAGGTATTGACGAACCTCGATGCGGTCGGCAACTCGACCAAGGCGATCACCAAGGGCATCGCCATCGCGACAGCGGTGTTGGCCGCGACGGCCCTGTTCGGCTCATTCCGGGACACTGTTCTGAGCGCATCGGAGAAGTCGGCTGACGCGATTCGCGGCATGCTCAACGACTTCCAGGCGGTGAGCCAGTACGCCGGAATTCTCGACGTGGCCAATCCGCGGAACCTGGTCGGGTTGTTGATCGGCGCTGCGGTTGTGTTCCTGTTCTCGGGTCTGGCGATCAGCGCCGTCTCCCGGGCCGCCGGAGCGGTGATCTTCGAGGTTCGGCGTCAGTTCCGGACTCACCCGGGGATCATGGAAGGCACCGAGAAGCCCGAATACGGTCGGGTGGTCGACATCGTGACCCGCGACTCGCTACGTGAATTGGCAACACCGGGTTTGCTGGCGGTGTTGGCTCCGATCGCGGTCGGGTTCGGGCTCGGTATCGGGGCTCTCGGGGCATACCTGGCCGGAACCATCGCCACGGGTTTGCTGATGGCAGTGTTCCTGTCCAACTCGGGCGGGGCCTGGGATAACGCTAAGAAGTACGTCGAGGACGGGAATCTTGGCGGTAAGGGGTCGCCGGCGCACGAGGCAACCGTTATCGGTGACACCGTCGGCGATCCTTTCAAGGACACTGCCGGGCCGGCCATCAACCCGCTGATCAAGGTCATGAACCTGGTGTCCCTGCTGATCGCTCCGGCGGTCGTGGCGGTGTGGCTGGAAAACCAGACGGCTCTGCGCCTGTCCATTGCCGCCGTCGCGGTGCTGATCATCGTTGGAGCCGTGTTGTTCAGCAAGCGCAACCCGGGCACTGCCGCCGGGATGGACGAGGAGATGTCCGACAGTGGTGGCCCCGGCGAGTCGGATGAGGAGCCCAAGGAGTCCGAGTCTTCGGACAAGGAGGACTCGGAGTCGGCAGACGAGAAGTCGACCGACGATGCGGCTGAGGACGAGGCCGCTGAAAACGAGGGAGATGAGGCCGCTGACGAGCCTGCGGTCGATGAAGGAGAGGACGAGTCAACCGAGGTGCGCTCCGCTGACTCCGACTCCGACTCCGGCTCCGACTCCGAGGAACCGGAAACGGAGAAGGCAGAATCGGAGAAGCCGGACTCGGCGGAATCCGATGACGAGCTCGCGGAGACCAAGAAGTCTGCGGACTGACCCAAGCCCGACGCCGGTGAGCCGCCATTCCCAGATCGGGGATCGGCGGCTCTCGGCTTGACGGGGACGTTGAATCCGGGTGATCCTGCTCCGACCGCCCAGTCCTGAACGCACCTTGATTTTCGACCATGAGGGGACGATTTGTCTGCCAGCGAGGCGCCTAGCGATAACCGTGGACGTCGGCTCGTAATTGTGGAGTCGCCTGCGAAGGCGAAGACAATTGCCCGATACCTCGGACCCGGTTTTGAGGTCGAGGCCAGCGTCGGTCACATTCGGGATCTTCCGAACAGCGCGTCGGAGGTTCCCGCCCGGTACAAGGGCCTGCCGTGGTCCAAGTTGGCTGTCGACATCGAGCATGATTTCGCCCCGATTTACGTGGTTCACCCGTCGAAGAAGAGCAAGGTGGCGGAGCTCAAGGCCAAGTTGAGCGGCGCGGATGAGTTACTGCTCGCGACAGACGAGGACCGCGAGGGCGAGGCCATCGCCTGGCACCTGATGGAGGTGCTCAAGCCGAAAGTTCCCGTACGCCGCATGGTGTTCCATGAGATAACCCGCGAGGCCATTGAACGGGCCGTCGAGCAGACCCGGGATCTGGATCGCGATCTGGTTGATGCGCAAGAGGCTCGCCGGGTGCTGGATCGCCTCTTCGGATACGAGGTCTCTCCGGTCTTGTGGAAGAAGGTCATGCAGCGGCTATCTGCCGGCCGGGTTCAATCGGTGGCTCTTCGGTTGGTGGTCGAACGCGAGCGGCAGCGGATTGCGTTCGTATCCGCTGATTATTGGGGCTTGGAGGCGCTGGTCGACCCGGGCGCGTTTGCCGCTCGGCTCATTTCGGTCGATGGCGCGCGCGTTGCCCGAGGTGATGATTTCGGCCCGGATGGTCAGCCGCGCAAGCCCAATCTGTTGCGGCTCGACGAACCATCCGCAGTGGCACTGGCCCGGGGGTTGGAAGGTGCCGAACTGCAGGTGAGTGGGGTGGACGAAAAACCCGCCACTCGTCGGCCCGCGGCGCCGTTCATCACTTCAACTCTTCAGCAGGAAGCGGCCCGCAAGCTTCGGTGGGGAGCTCAACGCACCATGCGGGTGGCCCAAGGCCTGTATGAGCGCGGCTTCATCACCTACATGCGTACCGATTCGACCACTCTGGCCGAGTCGGCGATTGCCGCAGCTCGAGCGCAGGCCGCTGAGCTGTACGGACCTGATCACGTGGCGTCGGCTCCGCGTCGTTACCAGCGCAAGGTCAAGAATGCGCAGGAGGCTCACGAGGCGATTCGGCCCTCAGGAGAGCACTTCCGGACTCCGGCTCAGGTGGCCGGGGAATTGACCGGCGACGACTTCGCCCTCTACGACCTGGTCTGGAAGCGCACGATCGCCTCCCAGATGGCGGATGCCAAGGTGAACACGACGACAATTCGGCTGGCCGGTCAGTCCTCTGATGGGCGAGCGGTCGAGTTCGGGGCCAGTGGGACCGTGGTGGTGTTCCGCGGATTCCTGGCGGCCTACGAGGAGGGATCCGACGAGGACGATCGGCGCCCGGATGCGTCGGCTGATCAACCGGACCAACGGCGTCTGCCCGCGCTGCGAAAGGGGGATCAGGTCCGATTCCAGTCGGTTGAAGCGGAAGGGCACGCCACCAAGCCGCCCGCGCGCTACACCGAGGCTTCTTTGGTCAAACAGCTTGAGGAACGAGGCATCGGACGGCCGAGCACTTATGCATCGATCATGGGGACGTTGGTTGATCGGGGTTACGTGCGCAAGCGGGGATCGGCGATGGTGCCGAGTTGGCTGGCGTTTGCGGTCGTTCGGCTGTTGGAGGAGCACTTCGCGAGGCTGGTCGACTACGGATTCACCGCCGCGATGGAGGAGACTCTTGACGCGGTGGCCGGCGGAGACATGAGCCGGCTGGAGGTGCTCAAGGCGTTCTACTTTGGCGGGCAGGAGATGGACGGCAGCACCTTTGTCGGCCTGGAGCCGTTGGTGGCGGGCCTGGCCAATATCGACGCTCGCCAGATCAGTTCCTTCCCCATCTCGGCCGGTGGGTCGAAGAGCGGGTCTGAGGGTGGAGTTGAGGGCGGCGAGGACAGTGGGATTGTGCTGCGGGTGGGCCGTTATGGCCCATACGTGGAACAAGGCGAGGCTCGGGCCAACGTGCCGGAGGATCTCGCCCCCGACGAGCTCACTGTCGAACGGGCGCGGGAACTGCTGAGTGCCCCGGTCGGAGACCGGTCGCTCGGAGCGGACCCGGTGACGGGGCACGAAGTCGTGGCCCGGTCCGGACGGTATGGCCCTTATGTGACCGAGGTGCTGCCCGAAGCCGATGCCAGCCCTGAAGCCGTTACCGAAGCCGGGACCAAGACCGGGACCAAAGCCAAGGCCACCAAGGCCCGGGCCAAAGCCGCCAAACCCCGGACTGCCAGCTTGTTCAAGGACATGAGCCTGGAGTCGGTGACCCTGGACGAAGCGCTCCGCCTGTTGTCGTTGCCCCGGACCGTCGGAAACCACCCGGCGGACGGCGAGCCGATCCTGGCTCGAAACGGCAGGTACGGGCCGTACCTGACCCACGGCAAGGACACCCGATCCCTGCCGGACGAGGCGAGCTTGTTCACCATTACCGTCGATGAGGCCGTTGCACTGTTTGCCGCTCCCAAACAGCGGCGTGGTGCGGCGGCGAGCACGGCGACCGAGGTTGGCGAGGACCCAGCCACCAAGAAGCCGATCCTGTTGAAGGAGGGCCGCTTCGGTCCCTACGTGACCGACGGTGAGACGAATGCTTCGCTGCGGCGCAGTGATGATCCCGAGTCACTGACCCTGGAGCGGGCCGCGGAACTGCTGGCCGACCGGCGGGCTGCCGGTCCGGCACCCAAACGTCCGCGCAAGCGGGCGGCGTCGAAGTCCTGAGCTGGTCCATGTGGCAACGTGGCCCCATGCGATCACGGGGCAGCTTCATCGTCTTCGAAGGCGGTGAAGGCGCGGGAAAATCGACGCAGGTCAAGTTGCTCGCGGCGGCGCTGCGGTCCGACGGACTCGATGTCGTAACTACCCGCGAGCCGGGTGGTTCGCCAGTGGGGGAACGGATCCGCGATCTGCTGCTCGATCCGGCGACGGGTTCGTTGCACCCTCGGGCCGAGGCCCTGCTGTTTGCCGCCGCGCGGGCCGATCATGTGGCGACACTGATCGAGCCGGGGCTGGCGCGGGGCGCCGTCGTGATCTGCGACCGGTTCGTCGACTCTTCGCTGGCCTATCAGGGGGTCGCGCGTCACCTCGGTCTTGACGAGGTCGCACGTCTTTCGAGCTTTGCGACCAATGGGTTGACCCCCGACCTGACGATCGTCCTGGATGTTGATCCGGTGGCGGGTTTGGAACGAGCCCGACGGTCGGCTGCGGCGGATCGGATCGAGTCCGAGGAGCTCAATTTTCATCGGCAGGTGCGACAGGCATTCATCGACCTGAGCGCGGCCGACCCGGATCGGTACCTGGTGGTGCCCGCATCGTCCGGGATCGGAGAAACGGCCGAGGCCATCGCCGGGCGCGTGAGCGAACTGGTCGGTCACGCCGGTGGACCCCGCATCGGAGCCGCGGAGGTGGGTTCTTGACGCAGTGGCGGAAGTTGATAGGTCAACCGCAGGCGATCGAAACCTTGCGCGCGGCCGTGGCCGATGCGGCCCGGCAACCCGCTGGTCCGGCCATGACCCATGCCTGGTTGGTCACCGGCCCACCGGGGAGCGGGCGATCGGTCGCGGCCGAGTTGTTCGCCAGTGCCCTGATGTGCTCGACAGGTGGTTGCGGAGAGTGCCCGGACTGTCGGGACGTGGCCAAAGGTGCCCATCCGGATCTCACGGTGATCACGCCCGACGGCTTGTCCTACCGGACCTCGGACGCGCGGTTGCTCGCCGAGCGGGCGGCGTATTCGCCGACCCGATCCCGCTGGCACGTCATCGTCCTCGAGGACGCTGATCGGCTGACCGAGTCGGCCAACAACGTGCTGCTCAAGTCGATCGAGGAACCGCCACCGCGAACGGTGTGGGTGCTGTGCGCGCCGAGTTCCGAGGACGTCCTACCGACCATCCATTCGCGGTGTCGCCAGATCAGACTGCGGACCCCCTCATCGACCGAGGTTGCCGCGTACCTGAGTGAAATCGACGGCGTCGACCCCCAGACCGCGCTGTTCGCCGCCCGAGCCGCTCAGGGCCACGTCGGGCGAGCCCGAGCGTTGGCGGTCGAGGAAGAGGTCCGTCGGCAAAGGCAGTTGGTGCTGGGCGTCCCACGGCGTTTGACCGACGTGGTCGCCTGCTTATCGGTTGCCGCCGAACTGGTCGGATTGGCGAAGGAAGCCGCCGAGAACACCACTACCGCGCGGGATCAGCGTGAACGCGAGGAACTGAGTGCCGTCTGGGGTGAAGGGGCGCAGGGCAAAGGGGTGCGGGGAGGAGCCCGAGGGCACAAAGGGGCGG
>JAUYKX010000132.1 GCA_030699055.1 Candidatus Nanopelagicales bacterium | reverse complement strand
GCTTCGGCGGCGAGGTGTGATCTCTCTGTCATGGGCATCTCCTCGATGTTGCGAACCGCAAACATACCACAGCGCAGGGCGGAACACTAAATGGCCCTCGTCAAACTGCCTCGGTTCATGCCGGATCGCTCGCGCTTCGATCCGAACGCCTCCTCGGCGATCCAGAACTGCCGGCCGACCGCTTCCGGCTGGGGGCCGCTGAAATCGCTGGTCAGCGTGTCGGCGGCGCTGCCCACCGCGCCACGCGGTGCAGTCGCGGTCAAGTCCGATTCCGGCGTGTGGAAGCTGTTCGCCGGCACGGCGACCAATCTCTACCGGATCGAATCGACCGATTACACCCTCACCGAGATCAGCCGGGCCACGGACGACTACAGCCTGAGCGACGGCATAGCGTGGCGGTTTGCGCGGTTTGGAAACTTCCTGATCGCCACGGCTCCCGGTTCGACCTTCCCGCAGTTTGTCGATCTCGGCACCACCGACGATTTCGCCAACCTCACCAATGCGACGTTCGAGGCGGCGCTGGTGTGGACGGCCGGCGACTTTCTGGTCTTCGGGCAGATCGACGGCGACAAGCGCAAGCTGAAATGGTCAGGCGTCAACGACATGGAGTTCTGGACCAAGGCGCAGCGCGGGTCGGACGAACAGGTACTCCCGGACGGCGGTGACATCCAGGCGGGACTCAGCCAAGCCAACCATGCCCTGATCGTTCAGGAAACCACGATCCGCCAGATGATGTTCGATCCGGAGTCGGGCCTGACGTTCCGGTTCGTGGTGATCGATCCGGAGCGCGGGGCGCTGGCCCCCCGGTCGGTCGTCAACATCGGGCCTAACGATTTCGTTTATCTCGCCAAGGACGGGTTTTATCGCGGCATCGAGGCCAAGCCCATCGGAGCGGAGCGGGTCGACCGCTGGTTTTTCGATACCTGCGCCTCGGACGAATACGACCTTGTGTCTGGCGTCGCCGATCCGTTCGACAAGATCGTGTGGTGGCGGTTCGCGGACGAAGCCGGGACCAATTTTCTTCTCGGTTACGACTGGCAACTGAACGAGTGGTTCTACTCGACCAACAACGCCACCGAACTGTTTGCGGCGGCAACCACGGGCTACACGCTGTCGGAACTGGATGCCTTCGGCAATCTCGGCACGCTGCCCTATCCGTTCGGCTCCCGCTTCTGGCAGGGCGGCATTCCTGGCTTTGCCGGGTTTACCTCGGACTTCAAGTTCGGGTTTTTCGACGGCGCTAACCTGGAAGCCCTGATCGAAACCGAGGACAAGGCGCTCAACTACCCCCGCAGGGCCAAGACCGGACAAATCCGGGTGCTGGTCGATGCCGACGATTCGGAAGTGGCGATCGCGTCGAAGGAAACCCAGAAGGGCACGCTGAACTTCGGCTCGTATCTGACGCAGGAAAGCGGCAAGCCGTACATTTCGTCGCGCGTATCGGGCCGCTGGCATCGCTTCAGGGCGAAGCTGCCGGCCGGTTCCTCATGGACGAACGCGGTCGGGATCGACGTTGAGTACGGCGACGCGGGGGCGAGATGAGCGTCGCACAGGTCGTCGTCGGCGGCACACGGCGACTGGTCGGGCTGAAGCCCGCCAACACGAACGAAGCGACGATGTTCACGGCCGGGAGCGAGCGGCCGGTGGTGGTGCAGATCGTCGTCGCCAACAACACCGGCTCGGCCGCAGCGGCGACGATCAAATGGGGCGACGGTTCGACCGATTACGATGTGATTTCCGGAAAGAGCATCGGCGCGAACGACAGTTGGATACAGGATATTTTTCTGCCTCTGTTCGACGCCTATACGATCAAGGTCACGTCGGGGACCGGCAACGCGCTGACGTTCACGCTTGCCATCGTCGAATACTCCGGGGCGCTCGGTGGCCGTAATTGAGCTTGCCGGGGTTCACCAGATCGACGGGGTTTGGCCGCAGGTAAGCGACGGGTTCGAGAAGGCGTGCCGCAAGACCGGCGGCAGCCTCGACGCACCGTATCTGTGGGCTGAGACAAGGGCCGGGCGGGCTTTTCTGATCGTGGTCAGCGAGGACAGCGCCGTCATCGCCGCGTCGGTGTGGCGGTTCGAAAATTGGGCCAGCGGCCGGAAACTCAACTGCCTCGCGCTGCATGGCCGCGCCATGACCGAGTGGCTTCAGCAACACCGGGAATTTGTCACGGCGATGGCGAAGGCCGGCGGCGCGACGGCGCTGGTTGCTGACGGTCGTGTGGGCTGGGCCAGAACATTCCCGGACGCAAAACTGATCCGACAAACCTGCGAGATACAACTGTCATGAGCGGCGGAACGAAAGAAACCAAGCAGACCAGCGATCCGTGGGCGGCGGCGCAGCCGGCGCTCAAGACGGGGCTGTCCAGCGCCGAAAGCCTGTTCGGCTCCGGCGATCTGTTCAAGCCGTACACGGGGTCGACGGTGGTGCCGTTCTCGCCACAGACGCAGACCGGCATGGGCGCGGTCGAGGGACAGGCACAAGGCGCTCTGGCGAGCGGGGCCTTGAACCGCCCGATGGATTTCTTCGGCAACCTGTTCGAGTCCGGGGGAATGTCACCGGATCAGCAAGGCGTTGCGGACCAATGGCGCACCACGGCATCGGGATCGGAACTCAATCAATTCTCCCCCGAATTTGAAAACGTTCTCAGCCGCTCGCTGGGCGATGCCCGGACCGGCGTCGATCTGTCCGTGTCGGGTGCGGGGCGCTACGGCTCGGGCCAGCACACTGACGTACTTGCCGACCGTCTTGGCCGGGTATCGTCCGAAGCGAGACTGGGCGAGTATGGCCG
>JAUYKX010000130.1 GCA_030699055.1 Candidatus Nanopelagicales bacterium | reverse complement strand
CCCGACAGGAGGCTCGGCGCCAGCGCGATTTCGCTGCCGCCGACGCCATCCGGGCGCGGTTGGTCGACGCCGGTATTCAGGTCGAGGACGGCGCGACCGGCAGTACCTGGTCGCTGTCGGATGCCTGATCTGGGCGACAGCGGGACCACGGGTTCTTTACGCCAATCACGACCGGGTCGATCCGGCTCGGACCATGGAGGATATTGATGGCAGGCAATTCACGTCGGCCGGGAGCTGTGCGAAAGACGGGTACCAAGAAGTCGCCCCAGGTCGGCTCCGGCGGTCAACGACGGCGTTCGCTGACCGGGAAAGGTCCGACTCCGAAAGCGGTTGATCGCCCGGGGCATCCGGCTCAACGGAGAACGGCATCGAAGAGCAAACAGGCTTCAGGTCGATCCGGTGGCCGGTCCGGCGGTCAGGCAGGTGGTCGGTCGGTGGATCTGGTGTTCGGCCGCAACCCGGTGGTGGAGGCGCTCGAAGCCGGTACGCCGGCTTCCGCTCTACTCGTGCAGAGGTCGATCGACTCGGATCGCCGGGTAGCGGCCGCGATTGCCTTGGCCGACAGGGCCGGATTGACCGTCACCGAAGTGGCGAAATCGGATCTCGACGACCGCGCGCATGGGATCCCCCACCAGGGCATCGCGCTCAAGACCGAGCCCTACCGGTACGCCGACGCGAAGGCGCTGCTGCGCGCGGGCGCGCATCCGGCAGGTCGGATCCTGGTGCTGGACGGAGTAACCGATCCGCGGAATCTTGGGGCGATCATCAGGTCGGCCCGGGCCTTCGGTGTGCAGGGCGTGATTCTTCCCGAACGGCGATCAACCGGCGTGACTCCTGTGGTTTGGCGGACGTCGGCGGGAGCCGTGGCTCATGTGCCGGTGGCTTTGGTGACCAACCTGACCCGGCTGATCGTTTCGGCTCAGTCCGCCGGGTATTTGGCCGTCGGGTTGGATGCCTCGGCCGGCCGGCAGGTAGCCGACGTGCCGATGAGTGATCGGCCGGTTCTGCTCGTCGTGGGAGGGGAAGGCCGGGGGTTGGGTCGGCTCGTTGGGCGCACCTGCGATGTGCTGGCCGGAATTCGGATGGTCGAATCGGCCGATTCGCTGAACGCATCCGTGGCGGCGGCAATCGCGCTGTACGAGCTCGCACCCTGGCGCTCCGGGGGAGAAACCGCCTCAGCGTAGACGTCACACAGCGTGTCCGCCTGTTCTTGATGATCGCTTCATGGCGACGGGCCGGTCCTACACTCACCCGATGGCGACAGGGGATCAGCCACTCGGGTCCGGCTCCCGAAGGTCAAATACCAGGCGGGTGTTCGGCGTCGCCGGTTTGTCGATCTTCACTTTCAGCTTCCTGGCCAACGTCAACACGACGCCGCAACTGGCCACCTTCGGGCTGGGATCAATCGCCCTGTTCCTGCTCGCCATCGGGTTGTTCCTCGGGCCGACGGCGATGGCGTCGGCCGAGATGGGTTCGACCTGGCCCCGCACCGGCGGCATCTACGTCTGGACCCGCATGGCCTTCGGCGAGGGTGCCGGATTCATGATCATATGGCTGGAGTGGGCGAATTTCGTCGTCGCCTGGCCCAACATCATGGGAACCATCACCCTCCAGTCGTCGTTCGCCTTGAACCCGGACCTGAACGAGAATCCATTGTTCGTGGTCGCCGTGGTTATCGCCGTCACCTGGGTGGCGGCGGGACTTGGTCTGCGGGGCCTGCGCTTGGCAGGTGGTTTCGCCTGGTACTCGGTGGTCGCCGGCACGGTTATCCCGGCGGTGGTCATCGTCGGATTCGCCATCGCCTGGTTGGCTCAAGGCAATCAGCCACAGATGGAGATCAGTGTCGATGCCCTGATTCCCGACCTCGGCTTCGGGCACCTGGCATTCATCTCGGGAGCGTTGTTGATGTTCTCGGGGATCGAGATCTCGGCAATCCACTCGGGTGACGTGCGAAACCCCGGGAAGACCATTCCGAGGTCGAACCTGATCGCCGTTGTGTTGTGCTTCCTGCTGTTCGCGCCGTTGACCCTGGCCCTCGCCACGGTCATTCCCAACGATCAGATCGATATCGTCACCGGACTGGTGCAATCGGCCGAGACGATCTTCGCTCAGTTCGACGCCTATTGGCTCACCTACGTGCTGACCTTTCTTGTGGTCAGCGGGTTGATCGCCGCCTTGGTCCAAATCGTTAACGGACCATCCCGCGGGTTGTTGGTGGCGGGGCGCGAAGGCGGGAACCTGCCGCCGCTGCTGCAGCGGGAGAACCGGAACAAGATGCCGGTGGCGATCATTCTCACCCAGGCCGTCGTCAGCTCGGGTCTGGCTCTGGGCTACAGCTTCCTCGGTTCCGTGCAGAACGCATGGTTCATGTTCGCGCTGATTCAGACCAACATGACGTTGATCATGTATGTGATCATGTTCGCGGCGGTGGTGAAGTTGAGGTACTCCCGCCCCGGTGCGGCTCGCCCGTATCGCATCCCGGGCAAGAAGGTCGGTTTGTTCGCCACGGTCTCCCTGGGGACCCTGGTGTGCATCTTCGGGGTCCTGGTGTCACTGATTCCGACCTCGGAGGCCGGAGACATGTCCGCCGGCGTCTATGTGGCCGTGTTACTCGGGGGGACAGCGGTATTCGCGGCGATGCCCTTCGTGTTCTGGCTGTTCCGGAAACCGTCCTGGAAGCAGAACGAAGTGGGCCTGGAGGTCGACGCCGAAGCCCTGGACGCCTGAGACGGGGCAGCTTCGGGGGGACACGGCCAGTCAGCGCTATAGCGGCACACAGAGCCGACGAGGGGACTTGAACCCCTAACCGCCCGATTACAAGGCCGCTGGGCTGAAAAAACGATGCACGCCCCCGCCAGCGGAACCTATAAACGATCACAATAACTAACACATTCACCCTCGTCATAGGCATAGCTATCAACGAAATCCGGAAACGATAACGGAAAATCTGACCGCCTCTCCGGTCCCCTTCCCAATGAAGGAGACCGCCCAATGCCATGCGAATACCCGATCGTGTTGCTCGACCACGAGCACCACGCGATGACCGTTCGTTGCAAAGGCAGCGACAGCGCTGTGTGCCCCGAGTGCGCCGAGTTGCATCGCGGCGACGTGCGAACGTCGATTCTCGAAGCGCTCGATGGCGCGGAAACCGCCACATTTTTCACGCTCACCGCTCCCGGCGCTGATGCCTTCGGCCAGGTCCACTCGCAGCGCA
>JAUYKX010000121.1 GCA_030699055.1 Candidatus Nanopelagicales bacterium | reverse complement strand
GCCGCCGGCATCGAAGAGCGGCAGCGAAACAGCGCCGTGCTGCTGTATGCGGTGTTCGGGCTGCTGGTGATGATTCTCATCAACTCGGCTTTCGACTTCGTTGAGATTCGCGAACTGCACACCTTGGAGCGACAACTGAAGTACCGAGCGTAGAAGCGAAACTTCGCGAATATCTACGCGAAACAACGCAGTCCGAGCCGCCCTAGGCCCTCGGGTCTTGGTCGGCTATCCCTTATCCCTTATCCCCTATACCCTCGATCCTAAATCATAGATCCTTATTCTTAGCGATTGTGCCACAATAGGGACGTATGCGTGTACGCAACGGCGACGGGAGCGATTCGTCATCTCGGAGTGGTGGCCGCCTCCGCGCTGCGATCGGCGGAGGGCTCGCCGTACTTGCGGCGGTGGCGCTTGCCACCATCGGCATCGGCGCGTCGGACTCGCTTGAATCCTCGCTGGTCGGGTCGTTCCTTCGCGACCAGCCCGATACCCGCTGCCCGCAGGGGATGGTGTTCGTGAGTGCCGCGGACGGTTTTTGCATTGACCGCTATGAGGCCTCGGTCGGCGACGGCTGCATTTACGCCGAACCTGCATCGGCGGGGGAGACGAAAGTGAATATTGACCAGCAGGGCTGTGCGCCCGCGTCCGTGTCCGGTGCGGTACCGTGGCACTATATCTCCCAGCACGAGGCGCAGCTTGCATGCGCGAAGGCGGGCAAGCACCTCGCGACGAACCGGGAATGGTACGCTGCGGCCTTGGGCACTCCCGATTCGGTCGTCTGCAATATCGATACCGGAGCCGCCACCACGACGGGGGCGTTGAGCGAGTGCCGTTCAGCTGCGGGTGCCGTGGATATGGTCGGGAATCTTTGGGAGTGGGTGGATGGTGTCGTTTTGGACGGTTTATTCCAGGGCCGCACGCTGCCCGCGGCTGGCTACGTTGCCGCTGTGGATGAAGCGGGCATTCCCGCCGCAACGACGACAACCCCGCAGGATACGCTGAACAACGACCGGTTCTGGATCAATATGCCGGGCGTACAGGGGATGCTTCGTGGGGGACACTTCGGCGGCGGACGCGACGCGGGGATCTACGGCACCTATGCCGCCTCGCCGCCCTCCTTCACCGGAGACGCGGTGGGGTTCCGCTGCGCGCTGTGAAAACAGTACGGACGGCAGTGGTAGAATGAACAGGTGACGAGCGTGGAACGAACACCAAATCGGTCCGGATCATTCGTGAGCACGCTGCTGCTTGTGGCTGTGCTTCTCTTTGGGCTTTCGGTGATGCAGAAGACGTCCACGCGTGCCGCGCCGATTAGCCAGATGCGTGATTTGATCAGCGAATCCGGCGCATCGCTTCCTGCAAACCATACCATCAGCTTCACCTTGCTTAATGCGGTCCCGCCCTCGGGGAGCATCGTGATCACTCCGGAAGATGCGGATTTCACCATCCCTGCGGCGATGGACCACGAAGATGTTGATCTCTCCGTGAACGGCACGGATCGCGACCTCGCCGCTTTCCCCGGCGCGGGCGGGGGGTCGCCGGTTGGCGTGGCGATCACGGCCGGCGCGTCCGGGTCGCTTGTGCTCACGCTCAACGACACGGACGACATCGCGGCCGGGAGCAGCGTGGTGATCGAGATCGGCACGCATGCGAGCCACCAGGTGGCAGGCGTGGAGCAGATCGTGAACCCCGCCGTGCCGGGTATTTCGTACACGATTGACGTGGTCACGCGCGATGCGCTGGCGTCGGTGATCGACGCCGGACAGACACGCATCATGATTCTTGAAAAAGTGATCACAGGCGTGGGCGGTATCGTGACGGCCCCGCCCGAGCGTTCCAACGGTCTGCCGGATATGGATCTGCCGAACGGCACAACGACGGTCGTTATGTCGCTTGAAACGAATATCATCGCGTTGTGCCGGTATGCGACAACGCCGGATGTGATTTATGACAACATGCCTTTCAACTTCGGCACCTCATTTACGACAGACCACCAGACGACACTCACCGGCCTGACGGATGCCACGTCGTATATATTCTACGTTCGCTGCATCAACTTCCTGGGGGAGGAGAATACGGACGACTTCGTGATTGAATTTTCTGTTCTGCCGACCGGTTCCGGAACGGGGGGTACATCGGGTGGAGGCGGCACAAGTAGCGGCGGTGCGAGCGGTTCTGGGTCGGGCGGCCCGGGATCATCCAGTTCGTCCGGGCAAAAATTCCCACCCCCGCCCGAGAACCCAGCCCTCTCGATGAACGGATGGGCGCCGCGCGAGGCGCTGCTGCGAATCCTTAAAGCAGGGCAGTTGCTTGCAGAGGGAAAGGCGAGTATCACGGGTGACTTCTCCCTTGCCATTCTTGAAATGCAAGCGGGGGTGCATACGATCAGCGTTTCGGCGACGGATGCGGACAACCGCTCAACCCGTGCGCTCTCGTTCACCTTCTCTATTGAGCCGGATACGACAACGGTGATTTCGGGCGTGCAGCTGCCCCCGACGATCGGGCTCTCGACAAACCAAGTTGACCGCGGCGGCCTGCTGACCGTGAGCGGTATGGCGCCACCGTCGAAGCCCGTGGAGATCTGGATTTCCGAGGTTGGCAAGAGAGACGCGGCGATTCGTCAGGAGGTGACGGCCGGGTCGGATGGACGTTACAACGCGACAATCCCGGTGGATTTGCCGACAGGCGCCTACGACGTTCGCGCGCGCGCGTTCAACCCGCAGGTGGGGTGGGGTGAGTTTTCCGAGCGCGTGCCGCTTGGCGTGGGGCAGAGTGCCCCGCTCGACACATGCCAGCGTTCGGACATTAACCGTGACACGCGGGTGAACCTGATTGACTTCTCCATTCTGCTGTTCCACTGGACGACGAACTTCCCCGATGCCGACATCAACTCGGACGGTACGGTGAACCTGATCGACTTCTCTATTCAGCTCTTCTGTTGGACCGGGTAGCACAACTTGGCTCATGATGCGCTTCTGGTATGTTTACGTACTTGAGAGCAGGAAGACGGGTGAGCGGTATATCGGACTTACCACTGATTTGCGTAAACGGACCGAAGC
>JAUYKX010000006.1 GCA_030699055.1 Candidatus Nanopelagicales bacterium | reverse complement strand
CGCGGGGCTGGTCATCTCGGGCACTTCACCGGACGATGCGCTGGTCGAGTTCATTGACCTTCCGAAAACGACTCACCCGTTCTACGTCGGCACCCAGGCGCACCCGGAGTTCCTGTCGAGGCCATCGCGTTCCCACCCGCTGTTCCGGGGCCTGGTGGCCGCGGCCCTGAATCGTTCCGCCACCAGGTGACCGGGAGCATCGGACTGTGATCCCGGGCTCTGATCACGAGGATTGGCGCGGTCCGGTTGCCGACGAGCTCGCGCCGGCCCCGGTGACCGCCACCACGCCTCGGTTCCGGGGGGCGATCTGGGAGGTTCGGACCGACCGGGTGACGTTGAACGGCGACGACGTGGACCGTGACTTGATTGTTCACCCGGGAGCCGTGGCGATCATCGCTCTCGACCACGCCGAGCGGGTCTACCTGCTGCGGCAGTACCGGCACCCGGTCGGGATGATGCTGTTCGAGCCGCCCGCCGGGGTCATGGATCGGGCTGGCGAAGCCCCGCTGTTGACCGCCCAACGGGAGCTGGTCGAGGAGGCCGGGTTGGTGGCCGGCGAATGGCACACGTTGATCGATTTTCTGACGACTCCCGGCAGTTCGAGTGAGGCAATCCGGATCATGCTGGCCCGGGACGTCTCGCCCGCACCGGGCGGACGAATCGTCACCGGCGAAGCCGAGGAAGTCAGCCTGCCGGGCGCGTGGGTACCGCTCGAAGAGGCCGTGCGTTTGGTGATGACCGGCCGCCTGTTGAATCCCTCCTCGGTCGTCGGGATTCTGGCCACCGCCGCCGCCCGGGATTCGGGGTGGTCGACCCTGCGGTCGGCCGACGAGCCCTGGGAGCTGCGCGACGAGTTGCTGGCATCCGGGCGGGTCTTCACCTTCGGTCGGTGATCGGCATGACCGGGCTCGAAGGGTCGATCGGCGAATACCTGGACTACCTGGCGGTCGAACGGGGGGCCGCGAAAAACACCATCGAGTCCTACCGGCGCGACTTGACCCGGTACGCCGAATACTGCCGGGGGCAGGGGATCGCCGAACCGGATCAGGTTTGCCTCAATCACGTCATGGGTTTCGCCGGGTGGTTGCGCGGCGGAGACGTTGACCATCAGCCGCTTTCGGATTCATCGGTGAGCCGGATGATGAGTGCGGTTCGCGGTTTTCACCGGTTTCTGGTGCGGGAACGGGCCTCGGAGTCAGACCCCACCGCCGGTGCCGCGACCGGCAGGCGCCCCAGGCGGCTGCCGAAGGCGCTGCCGGTGTCGGAGGCGATCGCACTGGTCGAGGCTCCCCAGCCCGAGGGATGCGCCGGTCTTCGCGATCGGGCATTGCTGGAGTTCCTCTACGGAACGGGAGCGCGGGTGAGCGAGGCGGTCGCGCTCGATATCGACGATCTCGACCTGAGCCCGGCCTCGGCCAGTGTTCTGCTGCGCGGAAAGGGCGGCAAACAACGGCTGGTGCCGGTTGGTCGCTCGGCTCTGGCGGCGATGGAGGCCTACCTGGTTCGCGCTCGACCCGAGTTGGCCCGGCACGGCTCCGGTGGTCCGGCCGTGTTCCTCAACCAACGCGGGGGACGAATTTCGCGGCAGGGGATCTGGGGTGCACTGAAGCGGTCGGCCCGCGCGGCCGGGATCGAACGCGAGGTGTCACCACACGTTCTGCGCCATTCGTTCGCCACCCACTTGTTGGAAGGCGGCGCGGATGTGCGGACGGTTCAGGAGCTGCTGGGTCATGCCTCGGTGACCACCACCGCCATCTACACGCTGGTCACCGTCGACCGGCTCCGTGAGGTGTACATCACCGCGCATCCGCGCGCCCTCGGCTGATCGAGAGGGTGGGCGTTTACCGTATGGCGGTGTCCTCGTCCACCGTGACCGCCGAACCGGAGGTCGGTTTCCACGTTGATCTGGCCGAGTTCTCGGGTCCGTTCGACGTGCTGCTCGGGTTGATTTCCGAGAAGTCCCTTGAGTTGACCGAACTGGCTCTCCACCAGGTGACCGACGAGTTTTGCGCTTACATCCGCGACCTGGGTTCGGACTGGGACCTGGACGAGGCGTCCGGATTCGTGGTGGTCGCCGCCACGCTGCTGGACTTGAAGGCTGCTCGGCTGCTGCCTTCCGGGGAAGTCGAAAACGAGGACGATCTGGCGCTGCTCGAAGCGCGGGATCTGCTGTTCGCCCGGTTGTTGCAGTACCGGGCTTTCAAGGACGTCTCGGCTCGCTTCGAGGAGATCCTGGCCGACTACGTCGGGGTGCTGCCCCGCGAGGTGGGTTTGGATCCCGAATTCCGCCAGTTGCAACCGGACGTGGAGTTGCGGGTTAGCCCCGCGCAGTTCGCCGAACTGGCGTCGGCCGCCCTGGCCCCGCGGCTGCCGACGCCGGTCGACCTGGACCACCTGCACGTTCCGGCCTACAGCGTGGCCGAGCAGGCCGAGGTGCTGGCCGATCGGCTGCGATCGCTCGGGGCGGCGACCTTCCGCACTCTGGTCTCCGACGCGCGGGACACGGGCCTGGTCGTCGTGCGGTTTCTGGCTTTGTTGAGTTTGACCAACCAGGGCGCGGTGACGCTGACGCAGGAGTCGGCGCTCGGTGAGTTGCACGTTCGCTGGACCGGGGTGGACTTCGATCCGGAACGGTTGGTGGAGATATTGGCGGAGGATGAGGCGACATGAGTGATTCCACGAACCTACGGATTGACCTCACTGACACCGTGATGGACAACGGTGGTCCGGGCTGCTCGATCGATTCGACCGAGGTGACGCTGACCGCCGCGCTGGAAGCTCTGCTGCTGGTCGCCGAACATCCGACCCCGGTGGAGGAACTGGCCGCTTTCCTGAACCAACCGGCGGAGGAAATCGAAAGCACGTTGCGCGAGTTGGCTGGCGAGTACGAGCGCGATCGGCGGGGTTTCGGCCTGCGCGAGGTCGACGGCGGCTGGCGGTTTTTCACGGCCCGGCACGTGGCTCCGGTAATCGCGGCCAAGGCCGCGGACCGGCATGGATCCCGGCTCAGTCGGGCGGCCTTGGAGACCCTGGCCGTCGTGGCCTATCGCCAACCCATCAGTCGGGCGCGGGTGGCGGCCATTCGAGGGGTCAACGTCGACGGTGTGATGCGCACGCTGGTTGGTCGGGGGCTGGTGGCGGAGATGGCCACCGATCCGGAAACCGGAGCCGTGCTGTTCGGGACGACCGGGTACTTCCTGGAGCGGATGGGTATCGCGTCGATCGCCGAACTTCCGCCAGTCGAGGACTACCTGCCCGACGACTCGGTCCTCGACGACTTCGCCGACCCAACGGTGTGAGTGGGCGAGGCGGGGATGCGGCGGGTGAGGTCCGCGACTCCCAGGGTGTTCGGCTGCAGAAGGTGCTGGCCGAGGCCGGGCTCGGCAGTCGGCGGCGTTGCGAGGAGCTGATCTCGGCCGGTCGCGTCGAGGTTGACGGCCGGGTGGTCGATCGGCTCGGGACGCGCATCGATCCGGCAATCGCGGTGGTGCATGTTGACGGCGAGCGTTTGGTGGTGGCCCCTGGCGTCGTCGTGCTCGCCCTGAACAAGCCGCGCGGGGTGTTGACCGCGATGAGCGACGAGCGGGGCAAACCCTGTGTGGGCGATCTGGTCGGCGACCGGATCGCGGCGGGCGGGCGCCTGTTCCACATCGGTCGGCTGGACGCGGACACCGAGGGGCTGCTGCTGCTGGCCAATGACGGGGATCTGGCCCATCGGCTCACTCACCCGTCGTTCGGCGTGGCGAAGACGTATGTGGCCGAGGTGCGACCGGCGATGGACCGCTCGGCCTTGCGCCGACTGAAGGCGGGGGTGCCGGTTGACGACCGGCCGCTGGTGGTGGGGGAGGCCAAGCTGGTCTCGTCCGCCGGGGGTCGGAGTTTGGTGCGGCTGAGCATCCATGAGGGACGCAACCGGATCGTTCGACGGGCGTTCGAAGCTCTGGGGTTTCGGGTTGATTCGCTGGTCCGAACCAGTTTCGGCCCGATCGAACTGGGTTCACTGCCCCCGGGCGGGATTCGCCCGCTGAACCCGACCGAGATCGACCGCCTGTACGGCTCGGTTGATTCGGCATCGGGTGTCCGTACCATGTGAGGCCGCGGGATTCCGCGGGTCGAGCCGGGCGACGGATGGAGGCGATGTGGCGCTGAGAGCGATCAGAGCTGCGGCTCGTCTGGAGGCCGACGACGTCGACGAAATGCGGGCGGCGGTCGCCGACCTGCTGCGCGAGGTGATGAGCCGCAACGGAATCGGCGAGGAGTCTTTCGTCAGCATCCTGTTCACCTGCACGCCCGACATTCATTCGGGTTTTCCCGCGGCCGCCGCCCGGGAGCTGGGTTTCTCGGACGTTCCCCTGATGTGCGCTCAGGAGATGGACGTGGTCGACGGCATGTCGCGCGTCGTTCGGATGATGGCGTACGCGGAACTCGATGTTCCGCGAAACCAGGTCAGACATGTGTTCCTGCGGGGGGCCGAATCTCTTCGGCAAGACCTCGGCGATGACTGAGGTGGCTGTGCCGCCAGCTGGGCGCGTGGCGGGCCCGGTCCTGGTCGTCGGAGCCGGATTGATCGGAACCTCCATCGGGATGCGCCTGCGCGAGTTGGGAGTCCCGGTCTGGCTGGACGACTCCGATTCGCGGGCCGTGGACGTGGCGGTCCTCCGGGGGGCCGGGGAACGGGCTGGGCCGGGTCAGGGGGATCCCGCGCTGGTGGTGGTAGCGATTCCACCCGGCTCCGTCGCGGCGGTCGCCAGCGACATGCTCGCGCGGTACCCGGAGGCGGTCGTGTGCGACGTGGCCGGCACCAAGTCCGGCATCGTCGCCGGTGTGGCCGAATGTGCCGGTCCAGCCGCGGCCCGATTCGTCGGAACCCACCCGATGGCCGGCCGAGAGGTGTCGGGTCCGAACGGGGCCCGGTCCGACCTGTTCGAACACCGCCGCTGGGTGATCACCCCGACGGCGGCGAATTCGGAGTCCGCCATCGCCGCGGCCGCCGCCCTGGCCGAAGCTTGCGACGCGGTGGTGGTTCGCCTTGAGCCCGAGGCGCACGATCGCGCGGCGGCTCTGGCCTCTCACCTTCCGCAGATCGTGGCCTCGGCGCTGGCCGCTCAACTCGAAGCGGCGCCCGCCGAGGATGTGGTGGTGTCCGGGCAGGGTTTGAGAGACATGGTGCGAATCGCCGACTCCGACCCGGTGCTGTGGGCCGACATCCTGGACAGCAACCGGTCGCAGGTGGCGCCCGTGCTGAATCGTCTGATTGACGACCTCGGGTCGGTGGCCGGGGCCCTGGTCGGTCACGGCCAAAGTGACGCCGACGTCGTGAAACGGTTGTTGGAGCGGGGCTCGGCCGGTCGGGCGCGGTTGCCGGACAAACACGGTGGCGCGGCCCCCAAGTACGGATCGGTGACCGTCGTGGTGAGCGACCGACCAGGCGAACTCGGGCGGCTGTTCGCGGCGGCCGGTCGGGCGCAGGTGAACCTGGAGGACGTCCGAATCGAGCACAGTGTCGGTCGGCTGAAGGCGTTCATCGAGTTGTCGCTGCTGCCCGAGCGGGTCGATGCCCTGCGGGGGGCGTTGGTCGACGAGGGCTGGGAGATTTTGGGGTAGCAGGTTCGCGGCGCTTCTGCCGGCCCGCCCGTGCGAGTGGCTCCGGGAGCGGTCGGCGTTACTCTGGCCGGATGCCTCTGGTGGTTGCCCTGGATGGACCGGCCGGTTCCGGTAAGTCGAGCGTGTCGCGGGCGGTCGCGACCAAGCTGGGTATCGGGTACCTGGACACCGGCGCCATGTACCGGGCGGCCACCTGGTGGGTGCTGCACCGGGGAATCGATCCGGCCGACGCGGCTGGGGTGGCCGACGCGGTGCGCGATTTCGAACTGCGGATCGGTACCGATCCCGAACGGCCGCAGGTCGCCGTCGCGGGCCAGGACGTCACCGCCGCCATTCGTGAACCCGACGTGACAGCCAACGTCAGCGCGGTCAGCGCCGTCCCGGCGGTGCGCGCGGAGATGGTGGCCCGCCAACGGGTCGCCGCAGCCGAATGCGCTCACCGGACCGGCGGGGTGATCGTGGAGGGAAGAGACATCGGGACCACCGTGCTGCCCGATGCCCCGCTGAAGATTTTCCTGACCGCCGACGCGGAGGCCCGCGCGGCCAGGCGACACCTCGAGGACCGGGGCGCCGGGCGCGCGAGCGGCGAGTTGGACCGCACCTTGGCCGCGCTTCGGGCCCGGGACGCGGCCGAAGCCGGTCGGACGGAGTCGCCGATGCAGCGCGCGGACGATGCGGTGGCGGTCGA
>JAUYKX010000114.1 GCA_030699055.1 Candidatus Nanopelagicales bacterium | reverse complement strand
GCTTCGTGGTGCCAGCCGTGCCAGCCGTGCCAGCCGCGGCGGCCGCTCCGGCGAGACCATCTGGACCGCTAGTGGAAGTCGCGCCATCGATGCCGCCCTGGGCACCAAGTTCGCCTCCCGGCACTGAGTCACCCGCCGGGGCTCCCGGCACAGCGACCCCATCTACGAGCACCGTCGTGTCGGCGTCGAATGGCGTGTCACCAACGTGCTGAATCGGAGGCCGCGGTGGAGCTTCCGGCCTGAGCAGCCCGAGCTTGACTCCCCACGAAGCCCAGTCCAGACGCGGACGGCTCGCGGTCGTGTCCGGCGAAGCTGGCTGACCAGCGGCACTTTCGGGCCGCCCGGAACCTGCCGTCGAGAAGTCCGATTCGGGCTCAACATCTGGAGCCTCCCCGCCTTGTCGGGCGAGCAGCTGATCATCCGGATCGCGCCGGGTGACGGTCTGCCAGATGCCGGCCGTCACCTCCGACACCGGCCGACCGCTGATCAAAATAATGCCCAAAGCCAGCAGGGCAATCATGGCCAAACCCGCTACCCAGGACCCGACGCCGGCGACCAACGGCGCGGTCACGATCCACCCGAGCCAGCCACCCGCAGCCCGCATCGATTCGGCGCCGGCTGAAGGAGAAGGGGCTCCGGCGAGGCACTGCCACAGTCCGGTGCCAGCCAAAGCCGCGAGCACCCAACCGACCTTGACCGGTCCATCAAGCGGATGATCGGGGCGACGCATCACGCGCCATCCGAACCAGAGCAGGAACAGGGGCAGCAACACGGACATGGCCCCGATCGCCCCGGCGACAAAGGTCTTGACCAACCAACCGACCGGGCCGTCCCAGCCCAACCAGGCCCCGAAAATTACCGCTACCGCCGAGACCCACAGGGCCAAACCCAGACCATCGCGAAAGCGACTACGACCCGCCTCGTGCGCGGTTCCTCCGAGTCGGACGATCCGACCGACGCTGCGGGCCACCGCCATCCACAGGGACGACAGGCCCGCGATCAGAAGTACCAGAATCCGAACGACAACCGGCCGCGACTTGGTCGAACGACCGCGAGCGGCTTTGCCGGGGCTCGTCCCGGTCCGCGACGCTGCGGGCCTTCGTCCCGATGGCCGGGGAGTGGGCTGACCGCCGGATCCGGAACGAGAGCGCGCGGACGACGCGGTCGGCTTCCTACGACCGGAACGCGCCGCCGAACCGGCAGCAGTCCGCCCGCTGCCACCGGCGCGCGATCGAGTTGAGCTTTTGGTCCCCACGCGGGGAGCGTATCCGCGTGCCGGGTCGCGCGAGCGCAACCTGTGGGGCGTGTCCGGCTAAGCCTCCACAACCACTGGGACTATCACCGGCCGACGCCGATGCTTGGAGTTAACCCAACGTCCCATGATTCGGCGTACGAGTTGCTGGAGCTGGTACGGGTCCGTGACCCCGTCGCGGAGGGCGTCCTCCAAGCTGGTGAGAACCCGGCCTTGGATGTCATCGAAGACTTCGTCCGCCTCCAGGAAACCCCTCGCGTGGATCTCAGGACCGGCCACGACTTTTCCATCGACCAGGTCGACTGCGGCGAACACCGAAATGAAGCCTTCGTCGCCGAGAATCCGTCGGTCCTTGAGCGAGGCCTCTGTGATATCACCGACAGAGGCACCGTCCACGAACACGAATCCGCACGGCACCCGACCCGCCACCGAGATGACCCCGTCGTTCAGATCGACGACCGTGCCATCTTCGGCCACGATTACCTGCTTCGACGGAACCCCGGTCTTCACGGCCAATGCCGCGTTGGCCAGCAAATGCCGCATCTCGCCATGCACCGGGACGACGTTGCTCGGTTTCATGATGTTGTAGAGGAAAAGCAGCTCACCGGCGGACGCATGGCCGGACACATGGACCATCGCATTGCCCTCGTGAATGACTTTTGCGCCCCAGCGGGAAAGACCATTGATCACTCGATTTACCGCGTTCTCGTTGCCCGGGATCAGTGACGAAGCCAGCACCACCGTGTCGTCAGGACCGATCTGCAGGGTGTGATCCCGGTTGGCCATCCGGGACAGAACCGCCATTGGCTCGCCCTGCGAACCGGTGCAAACGAGCACGATGTCGATCGGATCGAAGTCATCGATGCGGTCTGCCGCAACGAGTAGATCACCGGGAACCGTGAGGTAACCGAGTTCGCGGGCCACGGTCATGTTGCGCACCATGGATCGGCCGATGAACGCCACCTTGCGCCCGTGTTCGGCGGCGGCATCGATCACCTGCTGGACCCGGTGAACGTGAGAAGCGAAGCACGCGACCACGATCCGCCCTTCGGCCTCGAAAAACACCCGGTCCAGAGCCGGGGCGATCTCCCGTTCCGGAGTGACGAAACCGGCCACTTCGGCGTTGGTCGAGTCGATCAAAAGCAGATCGATGCCCTCGTCGCCGAGGCGAGCCAGGGCATTGAGGTCCGTGATCCGACCGTCCATGGGAAGCGGGTCAAGCTTGATGTCCCCGGTGTGGACGATGAGCCCGGCCGAAGTCCGAATGGCCAGGGCCATGGCATCGGGTATCGAGTGGTTGACGGCCATGAACGAGACATCAAACGGTTCAGCGTGAATGCGCTCACCATCGGCCACGATCCGAAGGTCGGCCTTGATCCGGTGTTCGCGCAGTTTCGCGGCAAGCAGTGCCAGAGTCAGCCGCGAGCCGAACACCGGGATGTCATCGCGCAGTCGCAATAGGAACGGCACGGCGCCGATGTGGTCCTCGTGGCCGTGGGTGAGGA
>JAUYKX010000094.1 GCA_030699055.1 Candidatus Nanopelagicales bacterium | reverse complement strand
ACCTGTCGGTTCCGGTCCGACGTGGATAGACCTTGATCGAACACGGGGTCGTATTCCGCCAGGCTTGCTGCATTCCCGACTTCCCCGAGTGAACGGGTGCGTGATGATCACTTGGGGGGAAGGGCGGCGCGGTTGGCCCGCTGCCGGAGTGATCGCTGCCGTCATCGATTCGCTCCGGTACTCGGCGCAGTTGATCCTGATCGACCTTCCTCGTTGCCTGATCACGGGATCCACCGAGGTGACCAGTCGGCTGGATGATCTGCTGCTAGTGGTGCCGCGCGACGTCGGATCAGTCCTGGCCGCGGGCAACGTCTTGAACCAACCCGAGCTGATCGGTCTGGAGCCGAAGCTCGTCGTGCGTGGCCCGGCTCCCGGGGGTTTGAGCGCTACCGACGTTGTCGACGCTCTCAACCTGCCGACGGCGACCGTGATGCGAGCCGACCCGCTGCTGGCTGCGGACACCGAGCTCGGTCTGGCACCCGGTTTGAGAAGACGTCAACCGCTCAGTCGGGGGTGCCACCGAATACTCGGGGAACTTGGCCTCTCGGGAGCGGTGTCGTGAGCCATTCGGGACTGCCGGTCGGGCTGATGGATCGGGTTCGGGAACAGCTTGCCGAACAGCCGGGTGAAGCGACTCCGTCTCGGGTTGCCGCGGCCTTGGCCCGGGAAGGAATGCTCCTGGGTGATTCGGCTGTGCTGGACCTGGTGACCGAATTGCGCTCCGAGATGGTTGGCGCAGGGCTCCTCGAGCCCCTACTGACTGATCCCGAGATCACCGATGTGTTGGTCAACGGGCCCGGTCCGGTGTGGGTTGATCGCGGTCGGGGGGTAGTGAAATGTGGGGTGGTTATTGCCGACGAGCCAGCCGCTCGCCGGTTGGCTCAAAGACTGGCTGGCTCGGCCGGGCGCCGATTGGATGACGCGACGCCGTATGTGGATGCCCGCCTGCCCGACGGCACCCGGCTTCATGCTGTGCTGCCTCCTGTTGCCCCCCGCGGCACGTGCATCTCGCTCCGGATTCCTCGTCGTCGAGCCTTTAGCGTTCCAGAACTCGTCGAGTTGGGCGCGTTTCCGCAGGTGGGGGCGCCTTGGTTGGTTGGGCTGGTCGAGTCCCGAGCGGCGTTCCTGATCTCGGGGGGGACGGGAAGCGGGAAGACCACCTTGTTGGCGGCCTTGTTGTCCTGGGCCGATCCATCCGAACGCCTACTGCTCGTTGAAGACTCGGGGGAATTGGAACCCGACCACCCACATGTGGTGCGGTTGGAAGCCAGGCCACCGAACATCGAAGGTTCCGGGGCGGTGACCTTGCGCGACCTCGTTCGCCAGGCCTTGCGCATGCGACCGGACCGGGTGGTGGTCGGCGAGGTGCGCGGAGCCGAGGTCGTCGACCTGTTGGCCGCATTGAATACGGGCCACGAAGGCGGATGCGGAACTGTTCACGCGAACTCTGCCACTGATGTGCCTCCGAGACTGGAAGCGCTCGCGCTGGCAGCGGGCTTGGGTCGGGAGGCGCTGCATTCTCAGATGGCGGCGGGCTTGGATGCCATCGTCCACATTGATCGGGACCGCGCGGGACTCCGACGGGTGACCGGTCTGCACTCCCTGGTTCGGGGAGCCGACGGATTCGTGCGCGCGGAGGCCGGTGTCTCCTTCTCAGATGGCCGGCTGGTCCGAGGGCCCGCCGCCGAGACCCTCGCGAATCGTCTGGGGATGTGACGTGAACGGCGCGGCGACGGGCGCCGCAGTGATCACGGCCCTGACCCTGGCCCTCGCGCTGCGTAGGCCCACGGCGCTTCGCCGCCAGTTCTCAGCTGGTGAATCCGCCGGCAATTACACGAGCACCATCGTCAAAGTGGCGGGCGAGAAAAGAGTCCTAGACCGGGTCGTCCGAGCTTGGCGCCGTCGGGGGCGTGCCGAGAAGAACCGAGCGGATGTCGTTGAGATGGTCCGGGGATTGGCCGCCGAGCTTCGAGCCGGGGCCCCCGCTCCGCTGGCACTTCTGCGGGCAGCTGATTCCCCCGCCGGTCGCCACCTGTTGCGGCACGCGGCAGCCGCCGCCCGTTACGGAGGCTCGATTCCGGATGCTCTCCGGCAAGACGCCGACGCCGCGCGCCTTCTCATCCTTGGATCGCTCGCCGCGCTGTGGGAGGTGACGGAAAGGTCGGGCGCGGGTATGGCCGCCGCCGCCGATCGACTGGCCGCCTCAGCCGCTGCGGCTGAGACGATTCGGCATGAACTGGCCAGTCAATTGGCCGGCCCAAAGGCCAGTGCGCGTGTCCTCGCGGGTTTGCCCGTGTTGGGGGTGCTCCTGGGCAGTGGCCTTGGGGCATCCCCGGTTTCCTGGCTGCTCGGTTCACCAGTCGGTTTGGTCGTCCTGGTTGCGGGGATCGGTTTGGAGGTGCTCGGTCTTTTTTGGGTGACCAGGCTGGTTCGGTCGGTGGAGTCGCTGCTGTGAACGCGGTCCTGCTCGCGACGCTGTTTGTCGTGGCGGCGATTCGCCTACTGACCAGTGGACCTTCGACGAGCCGGTTCTCAACCAGTGGTCGCCTGACTGGATCACGGTCTCGGGTCGGATGGGATCCAGGCTCGACCGAGTCGGCCCGGTCGCCGTCCGCCCTCGAGGCCTCAGCGGTTCGCCGACGCTGGTTGGCCTCGTTGGTGGCCGCTGTCGCCGCTTGGTCATTGATTGGCGGGTTGACGGGGGTCGGAGCGGGTGCGCTGTTGGCTGTCTCAGGGCCCGTCTTGCTGTCACGCCTGGAGACGCGGGCCGTCAGGCAGACCAGAAATCGTTTGGTCGCTGACGCACCGCAGGTAGCTGATCTACTGGCCGCGTGCCTGTCCGCCGGCACAACCATGCCCGCTGCGCTATCCGCAGTTTCGTCGGCGATGCGCGAACCTACAGCCGGCCATCTGCGCCGAGCGCTCGCCCAAATGGAGCTCGGTGCTGATCCGGCGGCGGTTTGGGCTGCTGTGGCTCGCGAACCAGCGCTGGCTCCCATCGGGCGGGCGGCCCTGCGATCGGATACGTCCGGTTCCCCTCTGGCCACCACATTGTCCCTGGTTGCCGAGGACCTGCGGCGGGAACATCGGGTGCGGGTGGAGATCTCCGCCCGGTCGGTTGGCGTTCGGGCGGTCGGTCCGCTGGGTGCGTGTTTCCTGCCGGCGTTCCTGTTGTTGGGAGTAGTGCCGCTAGTCGGAAGTCTTGTCCAGGGTGTTCTTCCTTGAAGTGTTCAGAGGATCGATCGGTTTTCCACCGACGGGTGGTTGTCGTCTTTCGTCCCCAGATCTAATCGATCACAGCCAGCGGCCGCCGCAAAGGCACAGGATGGGCTCGCATCGCTCACGCGGTGCGCAGTCAATTCGCACCGGGCGTCCGTGAGGGCGGCCCGACCTATCAAACAGGGGGAATCCATGTCCGTTCAGTTGATGAAAGTCGTCCATGAGGACGAGGGAATGTCGACAGCGGAGTACGCCGTGGGGACGGTGGCGGCTGCTGGACTCGGAGGGCTCTTACTCAAGTTGCTCACCAGTCCCGACGTCCAGAGTCTGTTGTGGGGTGTGCTCCAGCGCGCGTTCCAATGGATGTCTTGAGGTCTCGCACCTCGGGGTCGGGCGCAAGCCCGACTTCGAGGTGGCGGCGGGTGTCGTCAGATTCGGGGATGGCGACGGC
>JAUYKX010000074.1 GCA_030699055.1 Candidatus Nanopelagicales bacterium | reverse complement strand
CGCACACCGGCCCGATGAGCATCTACGAAGTCCATCTGGGTTCATGGAAGTCAGGGTTGGGGTACCGCGAACTCGCCGAAGAACTGGTTTCCTACGTTTCCGAACACGGTTACACCCACGTCGAACTGCTGCCGGTGATGGAACATCCGTTCGGCGGATCCTGGGGCTATCAGGTGACCTCGTACTTCGCCGCGACCTCCCGATGGGGCTCCCCGGATGAACTGCGGCTGCTGATCGACCGTTTCCACCAGGCCGGCATCGGCGTGATTCTCGACTGGGTGCCCGCCCACTTCCCCAAGGATGACTTCGCCCTCGGACGCTTCGACGGCACGCCCCTGTACGAACACCCCGATCCCCGCCGCGGGGAGCAACCGGACTGGGGTACGTACGTCTTCGACTTCGGTCGACGAGAGGTGCGCAACTTCCTGGTCGCCAATGCCATTTTCTGGTGCGAGCAGTATCACGTCGACGGGCTACGCGTCGACGCCGTGGCGTCGATGCTTTATCTCGACTACAGCCGCAAGGCGGGCGAATGGACGCCCAATGCCTACGGCGGACGGGAGAACCTCGAAGCGGTTTCCTTCCTGCAGGAGATGAACGCCACCGTGTACAAGCGGATCCCCGGTGTGGTGACCGTCGCCGAGGAGTCGACATCCTGGCCCGGAGTGACCCGTCCCACCCATCTGGGCGGCCTCGGATTCGGGCTCAAGTGGAACATGGGCTGGATGCACGATTCGCTCGACTACGTCCATCACGAACCCATCCATCGCCAGTACCACCACCAGGAAATGACCTTCGCGATGATGTACGCCTGGAGCGAGAACTTCGTGCTCCCGATCAGCCACGACGAGGTGGTCCACGGCAAAGGATCGATGGTTCGGAAGGTTCCCGGGGACCGGTGGCAGCAGTTGGCGACGTTGCGCGCTTTCTACGCGTACATGTGGGCCCATCCCGGCAAACAACTGTTGTTCATGGGGCAGGAATTCGCCCAGGATGCCGAGTGGTCGGAATCCCGGGGCCTGGACTGGTGGCTGCTGGACCACCCGGAACATCGCGGGGTGCTCACGTGCCTGACCGACGCCAACCGGCACTACCGCGCCAACCGGGCCTTGTGGGCACTCGACCACGAGCCGCGGGGATTCGAGTGGATCGACGCCAACGATGCAGGCAATGACACTTTCAGTTGGTTGCGCTTCGACGGCGAGGGGGGAATGGTTGCCTGCGTCGTCAACTTCGCCGGCGTACCTCATATCGGCTATCGCCTGGGATTGCCGACAGCCTGCATCTGGGAAGAGATCTTCAATACCGACGCCACGGAATACGGCGGATCAGGGGTCGGAAACCTGGGCGCAGTTGAGGCAACCGATGAACCTTGGCACGGTCGGCCGGCGTCAGCGGTGTTGAACGTGCCCCCACTCGGAGCCTTGTGGTTACGGCCACGGCGATAGGAAGCTGGAAGATGCGTGGGCGCGGGATCGCGGGGTTGGCAGCAATTGCGGTCGCGGTCACGACAGTCGCGGCGACGCCGGCCATGGGCGCCGCCCCACCTCCCGCAGGTGAGATAGACGCCGGGAGCACGCCGATCACGCGGATCGCGGCCAATCCGGTGCCGTTTGCCGCCGACAGTCCGTTCAACCAACTGATCGGACCCGACACCTTAGTCGACCCCCGGTCCAGCACAATGGTTCGCTCTCTCGTCCGTTCCGCCCGCCAGGGCTTCGTGGTGGCTCGGCGTCGGTGGAGCGTCCCGGTCTACTTCGCCAACGCTTCCACGCCTCGGCGCAAGGTGCGCCTTACGGCGCGCTGGCGGGCGGCACGCGCGCTTCACGGCGTCCCCATCCCCCGGGGGGCCAGGCCCGACCCCGAGGACGACGGCAGCATCGCGATTGTCGACCGATCGACCGGCTGCGAGTACGACTTCTGGCAGTTCAAACAGAAACGAGGCCGGTGGACCGCCTCGTGGGGCAACTCGACCCGTACCGACGGAACCGGTGTCTACCCAAACGGTTTGTCCGCCCGCGCGTCAGGATTCGCCCTGACCGCCGGCCTGCTCTGGCCCGAGGATCTGGCGGGCAACTCCATCGAGCACGCCCTGGCCTTCTCTTACGACTTCACGAAGGCCGGTGGACCGGTCGCCCCGGCCACCGAAACCGACGGCGTCACCAGAGGTCGAACCGCGATACCCATCGGAGCCCGAGTCCGACTGGACCCCACACTCGACCTCAACACCCTCAACCTCAACCGATACCAGATGATGATCGCCCAAGCCCTACAGAGATACGGGATGATCCTCGTTGACTCGGGGGGCGGCATCAGCGTGTACGCGCGGGGACCCCGAGGCGCCCCGCGACAGGCCTGGAAAGGCCTGCTCCCTCGGTCCACCTACCCACCGTTGGACGCCATCCCTGTTCACCGGCTACAGGTCATGAACACCGGCCCGCAGATCCGCGACCCCGACATCCACATCGTGCCCTCCGGTTGCGGACGCTTCACCGGCGTTCGCCAGTGATTCCGCCGATCCCGACTCTCTCTTCCCTCTTGGCGTGTGAATCCGATCGATTATCGCCAGGGCCACAGTCGACACCACGAACGTCAGATGAATCAACGTCTGCCACATCATCTCGTTCCCGGTGGGTCCGTTCGGCTCACCGGCCTCGATGACTGCAGCCACCGACTGAAGGAGATCGCACCACCCAGCGTGGAGCGAGGACGCACATCACCGGGCTTGCCCCCGGTTGCGCGCACGTGTCTCGAATGCGCTCGCGTTCAGCCGCGCTGGCGAGCGGGCAGCCGGCGGACGATCTCGGGCTGAAGGGCGCACGGGATCAGGCTCCCGCGAATTGGTCAGAAATCACCCGCGAACGGGACAGGCGGGCGATGCCAATGAGCATCGCGATCAAGGCGGCCGCCGCCGGCACGACATTCAGAGGGTTGGCGTTGATCGTCCCCCCGAGCAATGTCACGCCGAACAGGAAACCCACC
>JAUYKX010000071.1 GCA_030699055.1 Candidatus Nanopelagicales bacterium | reverse complement strand
CCCCCCGGTGCACCCAGTCGGCGAGCACGTCGTCATCGGCCAGGGCATCAGTCTGGATCTGAACGAAACCCTTCATCGGCCGTCCGGTGAAGGTCATTTCGGTCGCGGGTCCCTCGTGCAAGGCCGCACCGTACTGATCTTTTCCAACCCGCACCATCAGCAGATCCTTGACCGGGCCGCAAGCCATATTTCCATTCACCATGAAGGCGAGTCCGCCGAACATCCTTCGCTCGGTGACACCCGGCACATCACTCAGCAGAACGCGAATGCGTTCCGCGAGATTCTCGTCATATGCCACCGCGCCGCTCCCACCTGGATAATCACACTTCGCATTGCCCCAGCGGCCGGGCAGTCCAAACACCAGCCCCGCAGCCTGATTGGCCTTGGTCAACGGTAGGGATGCATGGCTGAACCGAGCAAATCGTCGTGGGCGTTCGGGGTCCGCCGGTGCCGGAGACGCCGAAGCCTCTGACGATCACGCTGCCTGGTTCGCCGAAACGAACCTCGGGGTTGACGCGGATCGGCGACTCCTCGTTGTTGTCGGGACGCCACTGGACGGCCACGTCGCGACCCCACGTGACTCGTTTGTAGAAGGAATCAGCGGCGGGGGTGAGAATGTACTGGCCACCGACCTCGGCATCGAGTGCGAACTCGGCATCGAGGTCGGACGCAAAACAGTGAGGTCACCTGGTCAGTGATTGAGGAGGTCGCGGATTTCATCGGCGTTGAGTGCTGTGCCGGCGGCACCGCCGTCCACGATCGCCGCGAACAATTCGCGTTTGCGTTCCTGTAGCGCCAGCACCTTCTCTTCGATCGTTCCGGTGGAGATGAGGCGATAGACCATGACCGGCTTGTCCTGGCCGATCCGGTGCGCCCGGTCGACGGCCTGTGCCTCGGTCGCCGGATTCCACCATGGGTCTAGAACATAGACGTAGTCGGCTGCGGTCAGGTTCAGGCCGAAGCCGCCCGCCTTCAGGCTGATGAGGAAAGCGGGTGCATCCCCGTCGATGAATTCCGCGATGCGGCGCGGCCGGTTTCGGGTGCGGCCGTCGAGGTAACAGGTTGCGATGCCCGAATCGTTGAGCCGGGTGCGAACCTGTCCAAGAAATCGGGTGAACTGGCTGAACACAAGCGCCCGATGACCTTCGGCCGCGACTTCTTGTAGCTGTTCGACCAGGACGTCAATCTTCGCCGACGGAATGGTGCCGCGACTCGCGCCGTCGACCAGGGAAACGTCCAAGCTGAGCTGGCGCATGATGGTCAGCGATTTGAGAATCGCGATTCGGTTGCGGTTCAGATCGTCGAGCATGCCCAGCACCCTTTGGCGCTCACGATTCAGGTAGGTGTCGTAAATCCGGCGGTGCTTGGGATGCAAAGTCACATGAAGCAACTGCTCGGTCTTGGGGGGCAGGTCCGTGGCGACGGCGTCCTTGGTCCGGCGAAGCATCAGCGGGCGGACCCGGCGCCGCAGGCGTTCGAGGGTGGGTGCGTCCTTGGAGTTCTCGATCGGTTTGCGATAGTCCTCGCCGAACTGCTTTGGGTTGGGGAACAGCCCGGGGGCTGTGATCGACATCATTGACCACAGGTCCATCAGCGAATTCTCCATCGGGGTGCCCGTGATCGCCAATTTGAACGGCGCGGCGAGCTTGCGCACGGTTCGGTAGGTCTTCGACTGGTGGTTCTTGACGAACTGCGCCTCATCGAGCACCAGGCCACTCCAGGAAAGCGCTTGGTAGCTGTCCTCGTCGATCCGGAACAACGCATACGAGGTGACAACGATGTCGGCGTTCTCAGCGACATTGCGAATTTTGATGCCGCTTCGCCCTTCAGTTTCGGTCACCGTCGCGGTCCGCAATTGTGGCGTGAACGCGTCGGCCTGTTCTTTCCAGGTAGCCACGACGCTGGAGGGGGCAACGATCAGCAGAGGATCCGCGTCCCCGCCCAAAGTTCCGTTGGCGGCGGCCCGGGCGGCCATAGCAAGCGTCTGCACGGTCTTGCCGAGGCCCATTTCATCAGCCAACACGCCACCGAGTCTGAGATCCCAGAGCAAGCTAAGCCACTGGTACCCGTCGAGTTGGTACGGGCGCAGCGTGGTCCCGAAATCGTCCGGTGGCCCTGGCAACGGCACCTGGTCCAAGTTGAGCAACGCGCCAACGCTGCGCTGCCATCGAGTGCTTTGGGTGGCCACGACACCGAGGTTGACCAGTTCGTCCCACCAGCCGGCTTGCACCGGTGTGATCCGTACCGAGGTTGCCGGTCGATCCTCCAGTGCTCGGGCCTCTTCGATCAGTTCGCGCAGCTTCACCAGATCGGGCCGATCGAGACGGAACGACTTCCCACTGTCCAGGAGCAGGCGTTCATCGCCCGCAGCGAGGGCGAAGAACAGGTGCGACAGCGCCACGTCCTCGCCTTCAACCGTCACGGCCACATCCAGGTCGAACCAGTCGGGATCAGCGGTGTCGTTGGCGGCAACGCACACCACAGGTGCCTCGATCGCCTCGGTGTAGGCCATCGGCGCGCCCGAGCTGACCACGTCGACCAGGGGATGATCTTCGAGGATGGGCAATGTGTGGCGGACGAAGTCAGCGGTATCGATACCCGAGAGGTCTGCGGTGTCAGCAATCGTGCCGGTGGGTCCCACGGGGTTCCAGCAAGCACCCGGTTGGATGGAAGTGAGCATGTCGAGCAAATCACGCTCAGCGTTACGGTCGCGACATCTGTCGGAGTTGTCCGAAAAGCCGCGAGAGAACCCGAACCTACGCTTCCGGTCCCCCACGGCATAGGAAACCGCCCAGACCAGATGCGTCACATGGTGAGGTCGGAATTCGATGCTGAGCTCCGCACGCGGCGGGGAAACATCCGGCAATTCCACACTCGCGTCGCTGGAGATCACTGTGGCGCTTTGTCGTAGAGCCGGGTAGTACTCGAGCAGGAAACTCTCCAGGTCCGCTTCCGGTATCGGGATCGGCCCGCGGTTCACCAGCTGCATCTTGGCCGCATCCAACGGCGCACTCAGAGGCCCGAGTTCGATTCGCCCGGGCTGAGCCGTCCAGTAACCGTGGGCCGGCTTCCCGATGATTGATGGTGTCGGAGTCAGCGGCTCGTGGTCATCCCCGCGGAGTTCACCCTGAAGGCTAACCACGCCGTCAGCGGTCCTCCGAATATCCAGAACCATTCCCGCCGGTGCCGGGGCAATGACCAGCTTGGTCCGGTCGTCCGGACCGAGAAGCGTCACGCCGGCCGCCACAACGCGATCCAGGACGGGCCAGAAGTTCGGGCCGAGTTCATCCAAGTAGATCTTCGACTCACCGTATCCGTAGCCGTAGAAGCCAGTCGTATGCGCGCGCTGAAGGTGAAGCAATTCCATGACGGCATCGCGGTGCTTTTGCCGCAGGCGTGGGCGCCCGTAGTTCTGTTCCATGTCGCGCCACGAGGCACCCGTTCTGACCCATCGGGTCTTGCCCTTCACCAGGGGATTCACCAGCAGACGGGGTGCGGAGTCATGGCGACCTTGCCGCAATTCGACACGCAGCGCGAGCGGAATCTCTTCGCTAGCGAGGGGTTCGGTGACAACTGCGTCGAGCATCGATTGCCAGGCTGCCTTCGGGGCGGATCGGGAAGCTTCTGCCCACCCACGCGCCGCGATCAATGTGGCGCCCACATGTTTGCAGTCGAACGCCATGGGGCATGAGCATTCGTTCGTGAACAATTCCTCGGAAACCCCCGGCGGCCCGATCAGGGCTGATCTGTGCACCGTCACCTGATACGGCGCCAGCGCGGTGCCCTCGACGAGCGCCTCGATTGTCGACGGATCGGCCAAGCTGAGTACCAGGACCAGTTCCCGGTCGACGTACTCCCGCGCGCGGTGATAGGTGCTGGGCCCGAGAAGGTCGATCAGTCGCTGACGAGTCGCGGACAGCGCCCAATTCGGTGCGCGGCCGTGGTATTGGGTCATTCTCTCGCTTTCGGCGGGGATCGGATGTAGCGAAGCAAAGCCTAAGCCAGCCTGCGGACAGTCCGGGTTGTGGTCGACGAGATCGGGCGGATTGTCTTGTTTGTCCTGGCGGAGGTCTGCCTGCGCCATTCGAATCAGCAATCGCGAGTCACGTTCGGGTACAGGACATTCGCGTCGTGGACGACGATGAAGGCCACTGTTAGTCCAGACCAAGTTCCTGCGACCGGGTCGTGAGTTCGTCTGCTGCCTTGCGTCGGGTCTCATCGTCGCGACGCAGATAGTC
>JAUYKX010000070.1 GCA_030699055.1 Candidatus Nanopelagicales bacterium | reverse complement strand
TCAAGCACAGCCGCGCCTGAATCGAGGTGGTGCCACGTCATGGTGGTCTCGAGATCGCGGGATACCCGACGCAACATCTTGACCACCAGGAGCGACGGGTCTGCCACGGCAATCGCCAACGCCGGTCCTGCCGCCCGCGAGATCGATTCGTGCATCCCGATTACCTCACGCGCTTGCGCGACGTGTCCCTCCGCCTTCTTTCTCGCCAGGTGGCGGGTTGGAGGGGCGAGGTCCGCCTGATCGGATCCGCCGGCCAAGCCGTGCAAGCCCTGGTTCTTGCCAGCACATCGTTCGATCAAGCCGGACAACCCGGTCAGGTGCTCGTCCAGGTGGAGGACATCTCAGCCCAGAAACAACTGTTGGAGGCGATCACCCGGTCGAACTCGGACTTGCAACGATTCGCCCCCTGGCCTCGCACGATCTGCAAGCACCGCTCAGGACGATCCGCGGCTACACGGATCTGCTCATCGGCAGCTTCGACCAGTCCTCGTTGACGGAAGACCAGATTGATCTGGCCAACAAGATCAAGGAAGGCGCGTCCGTGCGTTGCGGAGAAGCCTGCGAAGCGGCCGCACTGATCGGACCCGGTCATCTGACCGTGGTCATGCATAACCTCATCCAAAACGCGATCTCCCATCGGGTTTCCGATCGGGTTCCCGAAGTCACAGCCTCGTGCGGCCCGGCCGGGAACATGATCGAAATCCGGGTCGCCGACAATGGCCCCGGTATCGAAGAGAGCATGCGCGAACGGGTTTTCGAGATGTTCGTCAAGGACTCGCATGCCGGGGGGACGGGCATAGGACTGGCCCTCGTCAAGCGAATCGTGCGGAACGCGAAGGGCGAGGTCCGCATCGAGGACAACAAGCCGGGCACTGTGGTGATCGTAACGCTGCCCGCCGCGCCTAACCCCGACGGCCTGGCCTGTTGCGCGTGACGGGCTCGTTTCGTCGCCGACGATCACCCATACCGCTAACAGTCTCCGGCCAGTGTCCGGTTTCCCGCCCGTTTGCCGGTTAGGCTAGCGCCTCGGCGGCCGAAGAATAGATAGGCCTGAGACAGGCACGACAGTCCTCCTAACCCCACCCCTGGGGGTGACCAGCGATGAACACCACGAACGATTCGTCATCGCGCGCCCGATTGCTACGCTCGTTCCCGGACCTGTTGCTCGACCAGATTCTCAACCACATGTTCAGCGGCGTCACGGTCATCGACCGGGACGGGGTCGTCCTACTCGTCAACGAACGCACCCTCGACATGTTCGGTTACCGGGAGGACGAACTGGTCGGACAGAACGTCACCATTCTCATGGAGCCGGGCGATGCCGCCCGCCATACGGCTGGCCTGGCCCGATATGTGCGCACCCGTCAGCCTCGTCTGATCGGAATCGGTCGGGAAGTGTGGGGTCGGACAAAGGCTGGCGGAAGGATTCCACTACACCTGACGGTGTCGGAATTCTGGTTGAGCGGCCACAACTATTTCGTCGGTTTCATGCGGGATATCAGCGCCGAGCGCTGGGCAAACGACCTGCTGGAGCAAACCAGACACCGTTTTGAATTCGCTTTCGACAATGCACTACAGGCAACCTGCCTGGGCGACGCTGACGGCAACATCCTGGAAGCGAACAAGAGATTCGCCGACCTGGTCGGGCACTCGATCGAGGACCTGCGTCGAAACCAGTGGACGAGCCTGGTTCACCCCGATGACCTGGGACCCGTACTGCGAGCCCTGGACGCCATGGACCCGGACCTGTCCCCCAAGTTTGACACGGAGGTTCGGGTGCTGCCGCAGGATGGGTATGTGAACTGGGTTGAGTTCAAGGCCCGGTTTGCCCCCGCCGACGACAAGAATCTGGCCCCAATCATCGTCCAGCTCGAGGACATCACTCAACGCCGGGTCACCATGCACAGCCTGCGGGATGCCCAGGAAAGGCTACGCACAGCCTTCGAGACTTCCCTGATCGGCCAAGGAATAGTCGACATGACCGGCCAAGTCATCGCGGTTAACCCGGCTTTCGCCCAACTCATGGGCGGACCGGAAGACTCCCTGATCGGAGCGAATATCGAGTCGTTCACCCATCCGGACTATCGCGCCACCGTGCGCACCGCCGGCGCCCTGCTGGCCAGCGGCCAAGAATCCAGCTGGCGAGGTGAATTGCGCTTCATCACGGCCGACGGCAGACAAATCTGGGTCTCCGCCGTACTGACGGCGTCATCCAGTGCTGAAGGACAGCCGATCCAATTCCTGGCCCAGAGCGTCGACATCACGGCCGAAAAGGAATTGTTGGCCGCGCTGACCCGTTCCAATACCGACCTGCAGCGGTACGCCCATCTGGCTTCACACGACTTGCAGGCACCACTTCGCAACCTGTCCAGCTACACCGAATTGCTTTTCGCCAGCTTGGATCCGTCTTTACTCACCGATGATCAGCTTGCTCTGATGGACCATATGGGCCACGCGACTCGCGACATGCAACAACTGGTGCGGGACATGCTGGAGCTGTGCCGGGTGGACATCGCCAGTCGTGGCGAACCCGTCTTCACGCCGGTCGAGTCGGCATTCCGAGACGCTCTGAAACGGTTGCAGTCGGATATCGCCGGCGCCGATGCGGACGTGACACTGATCGACAACTCGCAAGATGCGCTCGTCGCCTTGCCAGCCGGACAATTGACGACCCTGTTGCAAAACTTGATCCATAACTCTTTACGGTTCCGCAGCGACCAACGCCGCCTGCGGGTAGTGGTCACCTGCCAACCGGTCGAGCTGGGTACCGTCACGATCGAAGTCGCCGACAATGGTTCGGGAATCGCTCCCGAGATTCAACAGCTCGTGTTCGAGATGTATCGAACTGGACCGGATTCGGACGGCACCGGCCTGGGTCTGGCCCTGGTAAAGCGCATTGTCGAAAGCTCTGGTGGTGAAATCAAGCTCACCAGCGACGGTTGGTCCGGCACTACCTTCACCATCTCGCTGCCGATCCAACCGACCACCGATCATTGACTCGCCGCATCCCTGGGAGACCAAATGGCGCAATCTCCGACGGCCCGCGAACAAATCAAGGTGGCCACCGAGTGGATGTGCCGGGCGGCGCTGACCAGTCCGGATCAGAACGCCGTGCCGGCCCTTTTGGTCAGGTGGACCAGGAGGCTTTGCGGCCTCGACTTCGCCGCCATGGCCCTCCCCTCCACCGATGAGCAATACGCCATGCGGTTTGCCGATGGCATCCCGGCCGCGCCCCCCGGCGTCATGCCGCCCGACCTGTCCTCCGAGGACATCAGGCAAGTCGTGCGCAACGAACAACCCCAATTCATATCGTCGGACGGCGGTCTGGAGTTCGCCCTGATTCCCTACTGGTCCCCTTGGTCCCGTCGGCGCGCGGTGCTGGTGATCGGCGGCACAAGGACCGGCAGCCGGGGCACGCCCGTATCCCTGGACGAGTTGCGACGATTGTGCGACCGCACAGCTACCGCTGTCCAACTGGCGCGCAACCGGCGGAAGGCCGGTGCCACCGAGTTTTCCGCAGTGACGACCAGGGCGGCTGAAAATCTGCACGATCATGTGATTCAGTCGCTGGTCGCCAGCGGATTCGAGATCCAATCCGGTGCCCTCGGGATTGCCGATGCGGATATCCGCAGACGGTTGATCCGGACCACCGAGGGTCTCGATGCGGTGATCGAGAGACTGCGCGGCATGATTTTCGAACTCAGTCATGCGCTTCCGGCCGTGCCGGCCAATCTGCTGGACCACCTGCTGGAGGACACCACCGAACTCAGCAAACCCGCCGGCATGTCCTGCCTGATCGGTGTCGATCCGTTGATCGTCGACTGGCTTTCGGAAGCCGTCTCCCAAGATATTCGGGAGATCACCCGCACTGTCCTGGAGACAAGTGCGGACACCATCCCGGCTGTGGCCGTCGACGTGACGGTCGAGCCCGCCTGGGCCCGACTGCGCCTGACCATTCGCCAGGCCAGCGGCCCCGCCCAACACGGCAACTGGAGATCGGCGCTGAGCCGCATAGCCCCCAGGGACCGGGAGAACTTCGAACACCCCGTCCTGGCCGACGCGTCCGGCGTCACGGCGGAAGTCAGGTGGTCAGCGCCCCTCACTCCCCTTTAGCCTGAATCCGTGGAGGTGATCTTGGGTAGTTCGGTGTGGGAATGACGAAAGTGCCGTCTTTGCGGGAAGAATCGGGTTTGTTGACCACC
>JAUYKX010000051.1 GCA_030699055.1 Candidatus Nanopelagicales bacterium | reverse complement strand
GTGAGCAAGGGTTGGGCCACGGCGGAGCAACGAGCCAAGGCCAAGTTTCCGAAGTTTGCCAAGTACCGGCCCACGAAAACTTCGATGGCCGGGCCCAACGGCTACTTGTTGGATGGCGTCCAGCGCGAGATGCTCGATCGGGGCTATTCGCAGAGCGATCTGGACCTCGGTGGCTACCGGATCGTGACGACGTTCGACAAGGACGCCCAGCAGGCGGCGGTCGAAGCGGTCGACGGGTCCGCTCCCTACGATCGCGATCGATTCCTTCGGCTGGGTGTGGCCTCGGTTCGACCCGGGACCGGCGAGGTCGTGGCGATGTACGGGGGGTCGGATTACCTCGAGAACCAGTACAGCGATGCCGATCAGGCAACGGCCATGGCCGGTTCCACTTTCAAGCCTTTCGCGCTGGCCGCAGCCTTGGAGGAGGGCATCGCCATCGACTCGACCTGGGATGGCTCTTCGCCACGAACGATCCGGGGATATCGCGTTCCCAACCAGGGTGGCCAGTCGTTCGGGACGATCACCCTGCAGCGGGCAACCGAGATGTCGGTGAACACGGTCTACGTGGATGTGGCCGGCACAGTCGGCCACGAGAAGGTTCGGCAGGCGGCGATACGCGCGGGAGTCCCGGAACAGACATTGGGCCTGGTCGCCGATCCGACCACTGTGCTTGGCACGTCTTCGCCTCGGGCGCTGGACATGGCCAACGCCTACGCGACTTTCGCGGCCCGGGGCATCAAGGCCCAGCCCACCATGATCAAGGAAATAAGACGGAATCAGGGCTCCGTGGAGCATCGGCTCGAACCGCGGACGACGAGGGTCTTCAGCGAAGACGTTGCCGACGAGGTGAACTATGTCCTGCGGAAGGTCGTCACTCAGGGAACCGGTTTCGCCGCGCGAGGTCTGGGCCGACCCGCGGCGGGAAAGACCGGAACCACCGACAGCAACCTGTCGGCTTGGTTCGTCGGTTACACGCCGGAGTTGTCGACGGCGGTGATGATGGCGCGCTCGAGCGCGAAGGGAGACTCGGTGAGCTTGTCCGGAACGGGCGGGATGTCGAGTGTCTCCGGTGGCTCCTACCCTGCTCGGATCTGGACGTCGTTCATGTCGGGGGCACTGTCGGGCTTGCCGGTGAGTGATTTCGTCGACCCGAGTGGTCGATCCGACCGATGGGGTGAGAGCTACGCCTCGCCGTCGACGAGTTCGGGATCCCCCAGCCCGTCGGCCACCAAGAAGACCAAGACTCCGACGGCCGCACCGCCGCGCCCGCCGTCCGGGCCAGCGACCCCGGTGCCGACAACCGCACCGCCCGCACCGGCGACGCCAACTCCCAGCCTTTCGGGTCCGTAACGTCCGCTTCAGTGCGCCGTCGGTGTCTGCCTTGCGGGCCCCGGAGACGGTGACGATTCCGGTCGCCTGGACCACGGCAAGGCCCAGGTGTCCGGTCGACCGTCCAGTGGCCCACCCCCCGGGTCGTCCAGATCCTCTCGAGCACCGTCGGTGCGAACGGGGTCGTGTCGGGGACTCAGGATGTCGCGGATGACCAGTCCGGAGAACCAGACGGTGCCGGCCAGGTGAACCGCGATTGCCACCGAGTACCAACCGGGGGGGATGCCTTTCTCCCCACTCAGTTCGGCGAGGTGCAACCAGATCCCGGCGAAGTAGACGACCTCGCAGGCTTGCCAGATCAGGAAGTCGCGCCAGCGTGGTCGGGCGAGGGCGGCCAGCGGGATCAACCAAAGGACGAATTGGGGGGAGTAGACCTTGTTGGTCAATAGGAATGCGGCCACGATGAGAAAGGACGCGGAGGCCAGCCTCGGTCGACGACGGGCGAGCAGTAGCAGGACCACGATGGCCGCCGCGAGCACGACAAACGCGCCGGAGGCCAGGCGATTCAAGCCGGCCGGGGGAACCTGGTGGCCCAGGTTGGTCAGCAGGAGCCAGACCGAGCCGAAGTCCTCGCCGCGGGTGGAGCTGAAGGAATAGAAGTGGAACCACCCGTCGAAGTGGATCAGCATGAATGGCAGGTTGACGGCGAGCCAGCTGAGGCCCGCCCCCGCCAGGCACTTGCCAAATGCACCTATTCGCCCCGCTCTCAGGCACAGAACGGCCAAGGGCAGTAACACGAGCAGGGGGTAGAACTTGGCTGCGGCGGCGAGCCCGAGGAAGACGCCCGCCCAGGTCGGGTGTCGACGGGACCAAGCGCACAGGCCGACCGCCAGCAGGGCAATGGCCAGCAGATCCCAGTTGATCGTGGCGCACAGAATCACCCCGGGAGCCAGAGCGACCATCGCGGCGTCCCACGGACGGCGGCGCACCGTCATGGCCGTCGCCGCCACCACCACTAGCAGGCACGTGAACAGCAGCAATGCGTTCACATTGAAGAACCACAACGTGGCCTGATCACTGTCTTGCGGCGTGATCCACGACGCGAACTGCATGAGCATCCCGGTGAGCACCGGATACTCCAACACTTCCTGGCCCGCCACGGCAGGTTCCAGGTACGGGAACCGGCCGTCGGCGAAACCTCGAAGCGAGTACAGCGGGGCGATGTCCGTGTAGCACATGTGCAAGTACCGGCCTTCGCCCCAACCGTTGATCAGGCAGGGAATCTGACGCACATATCCGATCAGAAAGCCGACGGTGCCCAGGGCGAGCAGGATCCGCAACGGCGACCACCACCCGGTCGGACCCGCCGAGTGATCACCGATCGACCCCCCCAGGATCTCGCTGCCCTCCCGGACCAGCAGATCCTGACGTGACGGGGCGACCGGCACCCGGCTCTCAAAACTCATCCGTGTTC
>JAUYKX010000065.1 GCA_030699055.1 Candidatus Nanopelagicales bacterium | reverse complement strand
GGGGCCTCGCCCAGATCCATGGCGACGCCGTGGACATCGCGGTGGAAACCAAGCGGGCGCAGGCGGTGGGCCAGTTCGACCTGTTTGGCGGTGAGGCTGCCGGGGTGGGTATCGGAATGGATCTGGCCATCCCTGACGGTGAGTGGGACAAGTCCGTGCTATTGGCGGCCGAGAGGGAGATGTTGGGCCTATACGTGTCCGATCACCCATTGCAGGGAATCGAAATGGCACTCAACCAGTTGACCGATTGCTCGATTGCGTCCCTGATCATCGATCAGGGGGCGGATGGTCGGGTGGTCACAATCGGGGGCCTGGTGACCGAGGTGAATCGGAAGCTCACCCGGGCGGGAAAGTCCTGGGCAATAGTGACGCTGGAGGACATGGCCGCCTCACTGGAAGTACTGATGTTTCCCAAGATGTACGAGAAGGTCGCCGCCCGCGTGGTCGACGACGCGGTTCTACTGGTCAAAGGTCGGGTTGAGCAGCGGGAAGACGAGCCGAACCGTTTTGTGGCGATGGAAGTCACGGTTCCCGACTTGTCGGAAGGCGATGCTGGCCCGCTGACGATTTCCATCACGGCGAACCGGTTGGTGCCGCCGGTGATTTCTCGGCTCAGTCACATTCTTTCGACTCATCCCGGGGCGAGCGAGGTCCGGTTGCAGGTGGAGGACGGAACGCGAATCACGCTGCTTCGGTTGGACGATGCCCGACGAGTCGCGGTGGGGCCGTCGCTTTACGCCGATCTCAAGGCGCTGCTCGGTCCCGGATGCCTCGTCGGATCGGTTGCCTCTTGACGCGCACGGGCGTTCGGGCCGCCGTCTTGGTGGCGGCAGTGTGTCTGCCGCTTGGCGTTGGCAGCGGCTGGCTTTGGGTTCGTTTGGTCGATGGCGCGGAGCCGGTTGTCGCCGACTTGACGCTGGGCTTGATCGGATTCATCGTCGGTGTGATTTGGTCGTTCGTCGCGTTGTGGTTCGTCGGGCGTCGGTTTCCGGACGGTGTTTTCGTGGGGCTGGTTGTCGGTGGTGTCGTCGGGTCGATGGTCGCGTATCGCTTCGGTCAGGTGATCGGTGTCGACGCTACCGGTGACCTGGCGCTCAAGGCTCCCGGCGTATTGCTGATGTGGCCCCTCGGATCGTGTTTGGTGGGATTCGGCGTCGGGGTCACGCGGCGGGTCCACGGGCGATTGGGTGAACCATCGGCGGCGGAGAAGTAGTTCAGGTCGGGTCGGTCGACAGCGGGGCGGTGCGCGCGCCGGTGGCGGTGACGAGATCGCCGGGCCGCAACTCCAGGTAAGTGCCTGGTGATCCTGCCGAAACGTAGATCGTCCTGAAATCCAACGCCCTGACATCGATGATCACCGGGAGTTGCTCCCGGGTGGCAAGGGGACTGACGTTATCGACGGGGTAGCCGGTCAGGCGTTCCGTGCGTTCCGCGTCGCAGGGGGTGGCGACCAGTCCCCCCAAAGCGGCTGCAAGGGCGGATTCGTCGAGCTCTACCGACATTGGGATTACGACGATCGTTGGCTGATCATCCACATCGACCACCATCGTGCGCATCAGTCGCGTCGAGTCATCGCCGAGGGCAGAGGGAATCTCGTCAGGGTCCCCGTTGTCATCGGTTTCGGCGCGACGGCGATGCAGTGCGTAGGCGATGCCGGACTCAATCAGCCGTTCGGTGGCAGGTGGAACCTGGGGACTCGACTTGGCCATGGGGCAAAGCTTGCCAATACAGCTCGTAGATCGGGCGCTGAGTGGCGAGAGTGGGTCGTTCAGGTGAATGCGGACCTGGTTGCGTCGGTCCGTACGATGGACGACGTGATGCGCTTGATCGACTTGCGGGGGACGGCTTCGAGACCCGATCTCGTGCGGAACGCCGTCGACGGGGCCGTTGTCGACGCAACCGTGCGGCCGATTCTGGCGGACGTCGCCGAGCGGGGCGAGGCGGCGGTATTGGAGTGGGCCGAACGGTTCGAGGGTTTTAGGCCCAATGCGCTGCGGGTGCCCGCCGAGCTTCTGGCCGCCTGCGAGCAGGCGATGGATCCGAAATTGCGGGCGGCATTGACGATCATGATCGATCGGGTGCGACGGGTTCACGAGGTACAGATTCCCGTTGAGCAGGTAATCGAGGTGGCCCCAGGAGCCATCGTCGAGCAACGCTGGATTCCGGTTGATCGTGTCGGTCTGTACGTTCCAGGTGGTGGCGCGTCGTACGTGAGCAGTGTGGTGATGAACGTCGTTCCCGCCCAGCTTGCGGGGGTTCGTTCCATCGCCGTCGTGTCGCCTCCGCGGCGCGACCACGATGGATGGCCGAATCCGGCTGTCCTCGGGGCCGCGGCCTTGCTCGGCGTGAGCGAGTTCTACGCGGTCGGAGGCGCGCAGGCCATAGCGATGCTGGCGTACGGCAGCGGGCCGGGGGAGGCGGGTTGCCTACCGGTATCGATGGTGACCGGCCCGGGTAACACGTACGTGACGGCCGCCAAACGGCTTCTTCGTGAGCTGATCGCAATTGACGCGGAAGCCGGTCCAACTGAGGTCTTGGTCCTGGCCGACGAGACAGCGGATGCGGAGTGCATCGCGGCCGATCTGGTCAGTCAGGCGGAACACGATGCTTTGGCCGCCGTGGTTCTGGTTACGACTTCGGCGAAATTGGCCGATCTGGTGTCCGTTGCCCTGCCGCGAAGAATTGCCGAGGCCCGGCACGGGGACCGTATCCGGGCGTCGCTGGCCGGTCCTCAAAGTGCGGTCGTCCTGGTTTCGAGTCTCGAACACGCCGTGGACATCGCCAACGAGTATGCCGCCGAGCACCTGGAGATCCAGACCGCCGATGCCGAGGCGGTCTCTCGGCGGATTCGCAACGCGGGGGCGGTGTTCGTCGGCCGGTACAGTCCGGTGGCGCTTGGCGACTACTTGGCCGGATCAAATCACGTGCTGCCGACGGCGGGAACTGCTCGGTGTTCAGCGGGTCTGTCGGTGGGTACCTTCCTGAAAGGTGTGCATGTCATCAACTACAACCGGCAGGCGTTGGAGGCGATAGCCGAACCGGCGGCCGTTCTCGCTGTGGCCGAACGGCTGCCCGCTCATCGGGACGCCATACGAGCCAGATTGGACAGCCGATGAGCGTGCTGCCGATCAGGCCCGATCTTTTGGGTCACGAGCCGTACGGTGCGCCGCAGGCGGATGTGCCCGTGCGGCTCAACACGAACGAGAACCCCTTCCGCCCCCCACCCGCCGTCCGTCGGGCGATCACCGAGGCGATGGCGGGTGCGGTCGGTGATCTGAACCGCTATCCGGACCGAGATGCCCGTCGGTTACGCCTGGCATTGGCCGAGTACGTCTCAAGGCAGACGCGAACCACAGTCGGTGCCGAGATGGTTTGGGCGGCCAACGGAAGCAACGAGATCTTTTCCCAGATTCTGCAGCTGTTCGGGTCGAGCCGGCGCACGGCCCTGGGGTTCGAGCCCACCTACTCGGTTCATCGGCTGATCGCGGAAAACACCGGCACCCGCTATGTCGCCATCCGACGGCGAGATGACTTCCGGATCGGGATGGCCGATGCCATCCGCGGGATTGACGAATTTCGGCCCGACGTCGTGTTGGTGTGTTCGCCGAACAATCCAACCGGAACCTCGACGACGTTGGACGATTTGGCCACGCTGTATGACGCGGTTGCCAGTCGGCCCGAGGGGATCCTCGTCGTGGACGAGGCGTACGGGGAGTTCAGTTCTCACCCCAGCGCCGTTGGGTTGTTGGCCGGGCGGGAGCGCCTGATTGTGGCCAGGACGATGAGCAAGGCCTTCGCTTTCGCCGGTGCCCGCGTTGGTTACCTGGTAGCCGATCCGGCCGTCGTTGAAGCGATGGGACTTGTTCGACTCCCATATCACCTGTCGACCTTGACGCAAGTGGCGGCGGTGGCAGTACTCGATCATGCAAGATCCATGCAGCGGGGTGTTGCGGAGTTGCGCCGGCAGCGGGACCGGATCGCCGATTTCGCCCGAGAACGTGGCCTGCCCGCTGCCGAGTCGGACGCGAACTTCGTCCTGGTCGGCGGATTCGGGGACAGCCAAACCGTTTGGAGGTTACTGCTGGATCGGGGGGTCTTGGTCCGGGACGTGGAGCTTCCGGGCTGGCTGCGATTCAGTGCCGGTACAGCCGCGGAGACGACTACTTTGTTGTCCGCGCTCTCGGAGATCATTGATGTCCCACCGGAGCCGGCGAAACGGAGAAGACATGGGCCGCACAGCTAGCGCGGAGCGGAAGACAAAGGAATGTCGGGTGTCGGTTTTCCTCGATCTGGACGGCACGGGTCAAGTCGAGGCCGACACCGGGGTTCCGTTCTTCGACCACATGCTCGACCAGCTGGGCCGCCATGGCGGATTCGATCTGCGGGTGAGGGCTGAAGGGGACCTTCCGGTCGACGCGCATCACACGGTGGAGGACACCAGCCTGGCGATCGGGACCGCCTTCCGTCAGGCGCTCGGCGACAAGGCGGGCATCCGTCGATTTGCCGACGCATTGGTGCCCCTGGACGAGGCGCTGGTCCAGGTGGCGGTGGATCTGAGTGGTCGCCCGTTCCTCGTCCATGACGAGCCCGAGTTGATCGAACTCATCGGCTCGTACGACACCAGTCTTACCAGGCACATCTGGGAGTCGTTTGTGGCCTCGGCCGCCGTGTGTCTGCACATTCGGACGCTGTCGGGGCGCAACGCGCACCACATCGTGGAGGCCCAGTTCAAGGCCGTGGCTCGCGCCCTCCGGGAGGCAGTGTCGGCCGATTCGCGGGTTGTCGGGGTTCCGAGCACCAAAGGAACCCTGTAAACGGAGGTACGTGGCATGGATCGGCCTGATGTTGTCGTCCTCGACTACGGATCGGGGAACGTTCGCTCGGCGGTGCGCGCGCTCGAGCATGTCGGAGCCCGGGTGGAGTTATCGGGTGACCCGGAAGTTGCCGAGGCGGCTCAGGGTCTGGTCATTCCCGGGGTGGGAGCTTTCGCGGCCTGTATGGAGAGTTTGCGAGCGGTCGCCGGCCCGCGGGTCATCGGGAGGAGGCTGGCGGGCGGTCGGCCGATCCTGGGCATTTGCGTCGGCATGCAGGTCATGTTCGAACGTGGGGTGGAGCACGGCGTGGATACGGCCGGTTGTGGACAGTGGCCGGGAATCGTTGATCGACTGTCCGCCCCGGTTCTTCCTCACATGGGTTGGAACACAGTGGACGTGCCGGGCGACAGCGAGTTGTTCGCCGGTGTGGTCGGCGAGAGGTTCTACTTCGTGCATTCCTACGCTGCCCGGTCCTGGGGGTTGCGATCGGACTTGGGGCCCATCGCCGCTGGGGAAGTCGCCTGGGCCACCCACGGTGAACCATTCGTCGCGGCGGTGGACAACGGTGCTTTGGCCGTCACGCAGTTTCATCCCGAGAAGTCCGGCGAGGCTGGACTGCGGTTACTGCGAAACTGGCTCGATCGACTCTGAAGTCGACGTAGGGGTCCATTCGGCAGTGGCGCCCCGTAGGCTGCGGGGATGGTATTCGAGTTGTTGCCGGCCGTTGATGTTGTCGGCGGTCAGGCAGTCAGGTTGGTTCGGGGCGAGGCGGGCACGGAAACCGGGTACGGAGATCCGGTACAGGCGGCCCTGAACTGGCAGGAGCAAGGAGCATCCTGGATCCACCTGGTGGATCTCGATGCGGCCTTCGGTCGGGGGAGCAATTCGGACCTGCTGGCCGAGATCGTTGGCCAACTGGATATCGCCGTGGAATTGTCCGGTGGAATCCGGGACGACGACACGCTGGCGGCGGCTCTGTCCACGGGCGCCGCGCGGGTCAACATCGGTACGGCCGCATTGGAGCAGCCCGAATGGTGCGCTCGGATCATCGGCGAGCAAGGTGATCGCGTCGCCATTGGACTCGATGTGCGTGGACACGTGCTGGCCGCGAGGGGCTGGACGCGGGAAGGCGGGGACCTGTTCTCGACCCTGGAGCGGTTGGATCGAGAGGGATGCGCCCGGTACGTGGTCACCGATGTCGACCGCGACGGGACGCTCGAGGGGCCGAACCTTCACCTCCTGCATGAAGTTTGCGCCCGCACTGATCGTCCGGTGGTCGCCAGTGGAGGTGTGGCGAGACTGGAGGATCTTCACAGGTTGTACGAACTTCATTCGCATGGTGTCGAAGGGGCGATCATCGGCAAGGCGCTCTACAGCGGCGCGTTCACCCTGCCCGAGGCTCTGGTGGCCGTCGCGCCTCGCATCGACTTCCTGCCCCGAGGTCGTGACGGGCAGCCGGAAGCACCCGATCCCCGGCCGGCATGACCCTGGCGGTACGGGTTATCGCCTGCCTGGACGTAGACGCGGGGCGGGTGGTCAAAGGAGTGAATTTCCGCGATCTGCGGGATGCCGGGGATCCGGTCGAGCTGGCCGCCCGTTACGACCGGGAGCGGGTTGACGAGTTGATTTTTCTCGACATCACGGCCAGTAGTGGTTCCCGCTCGACGATGTACGACGTGGTGGAGCGAACGGCTGATCAGGTGTTCATTCCGTTGACAGTCGGAGGCGGCATCAGGTCAACCGAGGACATGGACCGACTTCTGCGCTGTGGTGCGGACAAGGTCGGCGTGAACACAGCCGCCATCGCCGAGCCGGACCTCCTGCGCCGGGCGGCGAATCGGTTCGGTTCGCAGTGCATCGTTCTGTCAGTTGATGCGCGCCGGTGTACGGGCGGAATGGCTACGCCTTCCGGTTTCGAGGTGACGACCCATGGTGGACGTCGGGGTACCGGTATCGATGCCATCGAATGGGCGCGGCGCGGGGCGGAAATGGGAGCGGGCGAAATCCTGCTGAACTCGATGGACGCCGACGGGACGACGGGTGGATTCGACTTGGAGTTGATCGGGTTGGTTCGCGAAGTCGTGGGAGTGCCGTTGATCGCCAGCGGCGGAGCCGGGCAAGCCGCGGACTTTGCCCGGGCCGCGGAATCCGGAGCGGATGCGGTGCTGGCAGCCAGCGTGTTCCATTTCGGGACGGTGTCGATCGGCGAGGTTAAGGCAGAACTCAGTCGCGTGGGTCTCCCGGTTCGCTGATCTCGACAAGAGCAACGGATCGGCGGCCAAATCCGTAGAGCACCAACTCGGATGCGGGCCCGGACACCACGATCTCCGGAGTGCCTCGCGACACTCGGCGACGTCCATCCGCCCCGTCGGTCCGGGCCAACACCACGCCTCCCCGGTGGCCGCGGTACTGCACGGGGCCCAGCCGTCGGGCTAACAACCAGAGCGCGTCGGCGAATCCCGGATCGAGTTCGCGGGGGGTCCATTCGGGTCGCGCGCGGCGAACGTCTTCGTGATGCACGAAGAACTCCGCCGTGTTCCCCAGTCGGTCGGCCCCGGGAAGACGAAACGGTGACCACCAAGGAGGGCCTTCCCGAAGGACGGCCACAAGTTCCGGCCAGGGCAGGCGGATCAGGCCATCGTGAACTCGCCTGGTCCATGAGCTCAACTGTCCGATGAAGATACCCGGGCTGGCGTCGGGTCGGCCCTCCCTGATCACGAGGTGCGCGGCGAGGTCCCGCGTGAGCCACCCCCCGCACAAAGTGGGCGCCTCAGGCCCGACGTCAAGGAGCAAGTCGCACAGTTCAGCGCGTTCCCGCTGCGCCCAATTCGGAGCATTCATGGGAGGGACACTACGACGTGAAGTGCGCCGGTCGATCGGGACGGGCACAATGCGAGGGTGTCCGCG
>JAUYKX010000050.1 GCA_030699055.1 Candidatus Nanopelagicales bacterium | reverse complement strand
CCAGCAGGGTCCAGGCGTCGGAGCGCGGCAGTTCGTCGACCGGTCCCACGGTCGCGATGTGAGCGGCGATTTCGGCGTCGGCCGGAGGGACGATTTGTGATCCGTCGCCCAGATAGACCTTGTATCCGTTGTCGTTGGGTGGGTTGTGGCTGGCGGTGACCATCACGCCCGCATCGGTTCCCAGATGGAGGATGGCGAAGGCAAGAGTTGGCGTCGGCAGATGTTCCGGAAGCAGAAAGGCGTCGATTCCAGCTGCTTGCATGATCTCGGCGGTATCGCGGGCGAAGACGGCGGAGTTCTTTCGCGCGTCGTAGCCGATCACCACCGACCGGCCGCCCTTTTCGCGCAAGTACGCCGCCAAACCTGCCGCGGCTCTGGCAACCACCACCCGGTTCATCCGCTTGGGGCCAGCCGCAATGGCCCCCCGAAGGCCGGCCGTGCCGAACGTGAGCGTTCCACTGAAGGCATCGGCGAGTTGTTCGCCGGCGTCGTCATCGCCCGCTCTGGCCAGGGCCAGCTGGTCGGTCAATTCCGCCACAGTCTCCGGATCTGGATCCTGCGCAATCCAGGACTCCACCCGGGCGGTGAGGTCGGCAGTCAAGGCGGGGCTGGTCGGGATTGGGCTGGTCATGGTCGCATCACCTCCAGAACGCGGGTCTCGGGCTGCGGTTCGACTTCGTCCGAGATTTCGATAGCCCGGATCAGTCGGTTCTGCGCTGCCTCAACACCGCGCTCGTTGTGGCGAACGACCGCCAGGCCTTGACCCGAGTTCACCTGATCGCCATGTTGGCCTCATTCGCTCCCTGCTCGATGGTGATTCGGGCTTCTTCGGCTTTGGCGGCGGATGACATAGACGGAAAGCTAACCGGATTCAACAAGCCGTCGCGCTGTGATTCGTTCCTCTGGATGGCTCGATGCGCCGAATCTCCCCTGTGTGGCCGCAGAGATCGGTCCGAAAATGAAGATGATCGGCGCGATATGGTCGCGTTCGGATGTGGTGGCCTTGTGCCTGGAGTTTCGGGAACGCTTCGAACTTCCGCCCGCGCGGATCTGGGAGCTGAGATGGCGACAGGTCCGCCGGAATGCCGTCGAGTCCGCTAACGACGCGGGAACACCCGATCGATGAAGCGATTGCGGAAGATGCCTTGGGGGTCCTGTGCCTGCCGGAGCGAGTTGAACTCGTCATAACGCGGGTACAGCGTTCGAAGCTGGTCCGGTTTGCGGTCGAAACTCTTTCCCCAGTGTGGCCGGCCCTCGTATTCCTCCATCAGCGCTTCGAAGTCCTGGAAATACCTCGGAGCCCACTTCAGGCTGGCGACGTACGCGCCCAGGTAACACGAGTCGCGTTTGTGGGCCGGGCTCATCGGAATGTCATCGCCGGCGACGAAGCGCACCTCTTGCGTGAAGTTGACCTTGTATCCGGTCGCCGTGAGAACCAGACGCCTCATTCGATCCAGGGCCTCGGCGGCTCGGTCACGGGGAATGGCGTACTCGGTCTCCTGGTGCCAGGGGATCGTGCCCGCGTACTTGATGATCCGGTCGCTCCGGTCAACCCGAACACGGTCCCGGAACGCAAGGCGCTCGACACCCGGTAGCAGCCGGTTTGTGGCCCTTGGCCGCAATCGCGAAAAGCCCAACAGGCCCGCGAAGGTCAGCCCCGACATGCCGCTGGCATCGAAACGTTCCTGAAGTGTGATCGGTGTCCGGGGCTTCGTCGTCTTGTTGAACTGGTACACCTGGATCTGGTCGCTGTAGGGCAGCCACCAGAACTTGCAGTAGTCGTTTCCGTCGACGTACCGATCGAGATCGGCCAACGCCCGATCGAAGTCGACGATCTCCAGCCGCTCTTCCAAGTCGAAAGCTTCAACCAGTCGAAAAGTGATGTTGGTGATTACGCCCAGGGCGCCCAGGCTGACCCGGGCCGCGGAGAACAACTCCGGCTCTGTGCTGGCGTCCAGGTGGTGGATCCGGCCCTGTCCGTCAACCAGTTCGAGAGCCTCAATGAATGACGACAGGATGGGTGTTCGGCCGCCGGTGCCGTGAGAGCCGGTTCCGGTGTAGCCCCCGGCGGACTGCATGGTGATCGATCCGAAGTTCTCGAAGCTCAGGCCGTGTTCGGCCAGGCGCTCGTTGACGTCACGCAGCTTCGCCCCGCTGCCGATCGTCGCCCGCATCCCGTCTGGGTCCACGACGACCTGGTTCAGGTTGTCGCCGACGATGACCTCATCCGGGATGTCCGCCACGTCCGACCAGGACAAAGACGATCCCACCGCTTTCACCCGGCCGCTTCGACCAGCGACCCGCTTGACGATCGCCGACACCTCCGCCGCGTCGCGCGGGGCGTGAACCGCTCGCGGATTCCAGGTGAGCGTTCGGTCCCAGTTTCGGATCGTTCTCAAGACGGGACTCCGATCTGTGGGTCGGGTGGTGCGTAACCATATCGATTTGGGAACCCGACAGCAGTGCGTTCGACCAGTTCGATGCGGGTTGTGGCCCGGTCTTGTGCGGCAAGCGAATGCGACCGTGCCAGGATTCGGACGTGTCGTGGCAGGCCTGGGTGGTGGCGCTGGCGGTGATCGCCGTCTTGGTTCTGCTCATCAGGAGTCGGACCTCTCCGGCGCTGGTGGTGTTCGGCGCCACGGTGCTGCTGCTCGCGATGGGGATTATCGATACGGAAGCGGCGCTGAGCGGATTCTCGAATCCGGCACCGTTTACGGTGGCCGCGTTCTACGTCATGGCCGCGGCAGTCAAGAAGA
>JAUYKX010000035.1 GCA_030699055.1 Candidatus Nanopelagicales bacterium | reverse complement strand
ATCAACAGGCCGCACTCGGCGAAGATGATGAAGATCACTCCGATCAGGGCCAGGCTGCCGAGCCGGGTCAACAGGTTCTCGGGGTTCAAGAACTCCAACATCGAGGCAGGCAACCCGGCCAGGACGTCGACGGCCGCGAGGAGAAGATCGGGGGTCATGTCCTCCAGGCTACGCGGTCAAGTCGAGTTCAGTGCGTGTTGACGGATCCAGGAATGCATGACGATCGCGGCGGCGGCACTGGCGTTGATCGAACGGGTCGAGCCGAACTGCGTGATTTCGACGACTTCCCGGCAAACCCGTTGAGCCTCCGGCGACAGTCCGGGTCCTTCCTGACCGAAAAGCAGCACGCACTCTCGCGGCAGACCCCGGGTTTCGATCGGTATCGCACCGGGGATGTTGTCCACTCCGATGATCGGTAGGTTCCCGGCTTCAGCCCAAAGAGCCAGTGACGCCACATCCGGATGGTGGTGGAGGTGTTGGTATCGATCGGTGACCATCGCCCCCCGGCGGTTCCAGCGTTTCTGGCCGACGATGTGGACGCCGGCGACGGCGAAAGCGTTGGCCGAGCGCACGATTGAGCCCAGATTCAGATCCTTGACCCAGTTTTCGGTTGCCACATGAAATGGGTGCCGGCTCTGGTCGAGGTCCGCGACGATGGCCTCCATCGACCAATACCGGAACCGGTCAACGACATTGCGTCGGTCGCCCTCGGCCAGCAGCGCCGGATCCAGGCGCGGATCATCGGGCCAGGGCTCCGGATGCGGCCCGACGCCGGGCTCCGGCCCCGGTTCCGGCCCCGGTTCCGGCTCGGTTTCCGACGGGTTCATCTCGGACACGGTGCCAGAAGGTGTCCGTGCTTGTGCCCCCCGGCCGGGGGAATCGCGGATTGGCGAACGGGCAAGTCGCCGCCGCGACTGTCAGGATGGCTGGCAGGTTCGCCCGTTCCACCCGGGCCAGGCCCGCGCCCCACCGGGGCACCGACGACAACAAGAGGAGTGACGCCATGCCCATCGCGACCCCCGACGAGTACGCAGAGATGCTCGACCGCGCCAAGGCGGGCAAATTCGCCTACCCGGCGATCAACGTGTCGTCGTCCCAAACCCTGAACGCGGCCCTGGCCGGTTTCGCCGAAGCCGAATCCGACGGGATCATCCAGTTCTCCTGGGGTGGTTGCGCCTACGCGTCCGGTCCGAAGATCAGCAGCTATGCCGACGGGGCGATCGCGCTGGCCGAGTTCGCGGAGGTCGTGGCGAAGAACTACCCGATGAAGATCGCGCTCCACACGGATCACTGTCCTTCGCAGCGCCTGGACGACTGGCTCCGGCCGCTACTGGTCAATGCCGACGAGCGCACCAAGGCCGGGAAGTTGCCCCATTTCCGCTCACACATGTGGGACGGATCGGCCGTGCCCCTGGAGGAGAACCTCGTCATCGCAGAGGAACTGCTGGAGAAGTGCGCCCGCAACAACATCATTCTTGAGATCGAAATCGGTGTTGTCGGCGGCGAGGAGGACGGGGTGGAGGCCAAGCACGACGCGAAGCTGTACTCCACGCCGGAGGACGGGCTGTCCACGGTCGCGCATTTGGGACTCGGGGAGAAGGGCCGCTACCTGGTGGCCGCGACGTTCGGCAACGTTCACGGCGTTTACAAGCCCGGAAACGTCAAGCTTCGGCCACCGGTCCTCAAGGAGATTCAGGATGTGGTGGGGTCCAAGTTCGGCCGGTCCGAGCCGTTCGACTTGGTGTTCCACGGAGGCTCCGGTTCGCTGCTCAGCGAGATCCGGGAAGCCCTCGACTACGGCGTGGTGAAGATGAACGTCGACACCGACACGCAGTACGCCTTCACCCGGCCGGTCGTAGATCACATGCTGGTCAATTACGAGGGCGTATTGAAGATCGACGGCGAGGTCGGGAACAAGAAAAAGTACGATCCGCGCGCCTGGGGCAAGGCTGCCGAGGCGGGAATGGCGGCGCGCGTCGTCCGGGCGTGCGAAGATCTCCGTTCGACCGGCACTCGTATGCGGTAGGTGGGGCCCCGGCGGCCCGCTTCTGTCGTGCGAGACCTTCGACCAGCGGGAGACGCCAAATGCCAGCGATAGTGCTGATCGGTGCCCAGTGGGGCGACGAAGGCAAGGGGAAGGCCACTGATCTGCTCGGTGGCCGGGTTGGTTACGTCGTCAGGTATCAAGGCGGCAACAACGCGGGCCATACCGTTGTGATCGGTGACGACCGTTACGCGCTGCATTTGCTGCCGTCCGGAATCCTGTCGCCCAACTGCGTTCCGGTGATCGGCAACGGGGTGGTCATCGATCCCGCCGTACTGTTCGCCGAGATCGCTGGCTTGCAGGTGCGGGGAATCGACACTTCCCGCCTGCTGATCAGCGCCGAGGCACACCTGATCTGTCCGTTCCATGTGGAGCAGGACCGGGTGACCGAGCGGTATCTGGGCCGCAATCGCATCGGCACGACCGGCCGGGGGATCGGGCCGACCTACATGGACAAGGTCGCCCGACTCGGCGTGCGGGTCCAGGATCTGTTCGACGAGAAGATCCTGCGTCAGAAGGTCGAGCACTCGCTGGAGAACAAGAATCAGGTCTTCGTGAAGGT
>JAUYKX010000028.1 GCA_030699055.1 Candidatus Nanopelagicales bacterium | reverse complement strand
CCTGACCCGACAACCGATATCAGCCCACCCGCGATCGTGACCAGAAACGGCACCAAAATCAAACGCCGATCGGCGGCGACGGCCGAGAACTCAGCCGAATTCCGCGATCCCATGGGTGGAAGCTACCTGTCGTTCCTCATGCCCGGTTTGCCCGGAGGTGCCTCGGCGCGAACACGGCCAAACCCAGGATGAGCAACCCGACGAGAAACCCGGCCAGCGACGCGCCCGGCGGGATGAAGGCGAATGAGACGGCGGTGAACGCGATCAGGGCCGTCCAGCCGTACATCAACCCCACCGCCCGGCGCTGCGAGTGTCCCATTTCCAGCAAGCGGTGGTGCAGGTGCTGCTTGTCCGGGGCGAAAGGACTTCGTCGGGCCCGTGTCCGGCGCAATACGGCCAACGTCACGTCGAGTAGTGGCACGGCGATCACGGCCGCCGGAAGACTGATGGGCAACAGGGTCGGCCATTTCATCTGCTCGTTGAGCGCCCCCGGGTCCACCTGGCCGGTGAGTGTGATCATCGCGGCCGCGAGCAGATACCCGATCAGCATCGAGCCGGTGTCGCCCATGAAGATCCGGGCGGGATTGAGGTTGTGCGGCAGAAACCCCAAACACATGCCGGCCAACAGCGCGCACACCAGGGTGGCCGTCGTGGCCCGGTCGATTCGCATCTCGACACTCAACAGGTAGGAGTACGAGAACAGGGCCAGCGCGGCGATGCCGACGATGCCCGCCGCCAGGCCATCGAGACCGTCGATGAAGTTGACCGCGTTGACCGTGAGCAGGACGAACATCACCGTCAACAACACGCTGGTCAGCGGATCGAACACCAACGTGCCGGCAACGGGAAGCCAGATCACCTGGATCCCCAGGAGGGCCATTGTTCCGGCGGCCAGGGACTGACCGGCGAATTTCGTCGGCGCATCGAGTCCCCATTTATCGTCAACCAAACCCAGGATGACGATCAATGTCGCCCCGGCCAGCAAGGCCAAAGGCTGGTGGCTGCCCGCAAAAACCGACCGCATCGTCGGGAGCTGGCTGGCCAGAGCCAGCCCGGCCAGGAGCCCGACCATCATGGCCAAGCCACCCCATCGGGGGGTCGGTGTGTCATGGACATCCCGGTCGCGAACTTCGGCCATCGCCCCGAAACGCACGGCCAGGGCGCGAGCGGGGGGCGTACACAGATAGGTCACCAGGGCGGCGGCCACCAGGCACAAGAGGTACTCGCGCACGCCCGCTCCTCCGAGTCCGCCGAATCACACAACCGTGGACCCGCCGTCCGTAATCGCGGGTCCAGGTCCGATGGTGCCACTCTTACCGAGCGTAGGCGGGGAACCTCGTCACGAGCGCCGTCACTTCCCGCGCCAAGTCAGTGTTTTGGTGTGGCCCAGCGCCCTGGTGTTCGGAACGAACGGCCTGGCCGATCAAACGGGCGATCTCGACCATCTCGGGCTCGCCCATCCCCTGAGTGGTGACGGCCGGGGTCCCGACCCGAATACCCGAGGCGACCATGGGCGGCTCCGGATCGTAGGGAATGGCGTTCTTGTTCAAGGTGATCCCCACGGCGTCGCACGCCTGCTCGGCATGTGCACCCGTCACCCCCAAGGGACGCAGGTCCACCAGAGTCAAATGGGTGTCAGTGCCTCCCGATACCGGACGCATCCCCTCCTCGGCCATTGCCTGGGCCAATGCCCGAGCGTTGGCGATCACCTGGTGCGCGTACGCGCGGTATGCGGATTGCGCGGCCTCCATCAAGGCCACCGCCTTCCCCGCCACCGAATGCATCAGGGGGCCTCCCTGCATCATCGGGAACACCGCTTTGTCGATCTTCTTCGCGTGCTCCTCGCGGCAGAGAATCATCCCGCCGCGAGGACCGCGCAACACCTTGTGAGTCGTGAAACACACGACATCGGCGAACGGCACCGGGCTCGGAATGGCCTGCCCGGCAACCAATCCGATGAAATGCGCGGCATCGACCATCAGGATGGCTCCGACCTCGTCGGCGATTTCCCGGAACGCCGCGAAGTCGATCAATCGCGGGTACGCGGTCGCCCCACATATGATCATTTTTGGCTCATGAATCAAAGCGAGTTCGCGTACCTGGTCGTAGTCGATGAGCTCGGTCTCCTGTCCAACGCCATACGAGATGACGTTGAACCACTTACCCGAAAAGTTGACTTTGGATCCGTGAGTGAGGTGACCGCCGTGGGGCAGGCTCATGGCCAGCACCGTGTCACCGGGACGGAGGAAGGCCCCGTAGGCGGCCAGGTTCGCGCTCGCCCCCGAATGCGGTTGCACATTCGCGTGGTCGGCGCCGAACAAGGCCCTGGCCCGCTCGATCGCCAGGTTCTCCACCTTGTCGACCTCGCTGCATCCGCCGTAATACCGATGACCCGGATATCCCTCGGCGTACTTGTTGCTCAAGGTGGAACCCAGCGCGGCCAGGACCGCCGGACTGGTCAGGTTTTCGCTGGCGATCAGTTGCAGACCCCCGCGTAGCCGCTCCAACTCGGAGAGCAGAATTCCGGCAACTTCCGGATCCTCGTGTCGGAGCAAGTCGAAATCTGGTCCCCAGAAAGGCACGTCGGTCATGGGCGCGAGTCTACGGCCGCCCACAATGGCGCCATGTCCCGCCTTTTCGACACGCGTGATCCGGATGCGTTCGCCGCGGGGATCGAGGCGGCTGTTGCCGCAGCCCGCGAGGGCGAACAGGTGGTCGTATCAACGGAGTCGGCTTACGGCGTGGGGGCAGATGCTTTCCGGCGCGACGGTCTCATGCGGCTGCGGCAGTCGAAGGGTCGCGACGCCGGAATGCCCGTGCCGGTGTTGGTCGCCGACCTGGAAACGGCGTTGTCCATGACCACCCGAGTGGGCGAGGCCGGTCGGCTCCTGATGCGGCACTTCTGGCCCGGTTCTCTCACGATCATGGCGCGGGTCCATCCGGCGCTGTCCTGGGATGTCGGTGGCGCCGAACAAAACACCGTGTCAGTGCGGATTCCGCTGCACCAGGTGGCCTGGCGACTCGTGCGGGAATTGGGGCCCCTGGCCCTGACCGGGGCGAACCTTGCGGGTCGACCTACCCCGAGAACCTGCGACGATGCCCGCGAGCAGCTCGGAGAGGCGGTGGCCGTCTACCTGGATTCCGGTGAGTGCAATTTGGAACCGCCATCATCGGTCGTCGATGTGACGGCCGACCCGCCGGTCCTGCTCCGGGATGGCGCGATCCCACTCGATCAACTGCGACGAGTCGCCGACGTCACGCGAGGCCTACCGGTCAAGTCCGGGTAGTCGCGAATCCGCGACCAGCGAGTATCCCTACGCAGCAGTTCCGGCACCGAGGCGGCCGATCCCGCATCGCCCTGCTCGTCACCATGCTCCAACAAGAACCCGCCACCGGGCCTCAGCACGTTGGCAGCCACCTCGACCCACTGCCGGACCACGTCCAGGCCGTCGGGCCCGCCGAAAAGCGCTCGCGCAGGATCGTGATCCCGGACCTCGGGGTCGCGCGGCACCGCCCCGTCCGGGATGTACGGAGGGTTCGCCACCACCAGATCCACGGGTCCAGTTATCAGTCCCGCTTCCAGCGCATCCATCGCATCGGCGCGCAGCAAAGTCACAGTGGACCCCGATTCCGCCAGCGCCGGCCGGCACGCCGCGATATTGCGCTCCGCCCACTCGGCCGCCGCCGGACTCACCTCAACGGCTCGCACGTCGATAGCGGGCAGTTCGGTTGCCAGCGACAGGGCGATCGCCCCCGATCCGGTACCCAGGTCAACCAGCTGAAGGC
>JAUYKX010000019.1 GCA_030699055.1 Candidatus Nanopelagicales bacterium | reverse complement strand
GACTCCAAGGCGCCGAAGCGATCCTGAAACTGCGAGCCCTACGCAGCAACGACAACTGGGACAGCTACTGGAGCTTCCACCTCAACCAGGAACGACACCGAACCCACGACACGCGCTACGCCGACCACGAACTCCCAACGGACGCCTAACGTCCGTCCACGGGAGCCGCACCCCAATCGTATGGCGAGGCATCCGGTCGCACCCGGTGCCGTCAGCCCGGCTACGGCTTTTCGAGGTGGGGAATCGCGTCGCTCAACACATCTTGACCATGAACGGGATGCCCGTGACCGGGGAATAGGTGATCAACCCGGAGCTTGCGCAGCTTGTCCTCGGTCCGGGCCATCAGGGTCTCATCGACGAACTCCGGGGTAAACCAAGGTCGACCCTTGACGGTCAAGACAGCGTCCCCGGAGAACAACGTCCTGCTCGCCTCGTTGTAGAAACTGGTCGAGTCGTCCGTATGGCCCGGGGTATGGATGATCACCCAATCCGGTGCGCCCGGAACAGGGTCGCCATCGGTGAGGTACGAAGCGGCTTGAAGCGGCATCTGGAACGGCGACGAAGAACCGAATCCGGCATGCCTGCCCCCACTGAGAAACTCCGAGAGAGCCCGGAAGGAGAACCGCGCGTCGCGGATCACGGGCATGATTCGGGCGGCGACCTTCATCGTGGGCGTGCGGGGTTTCTCCCCGGCGAAGTAGTCACGGTCCTTGACTGGCAGATGAAGTTGGACTGCCGTCCGGTCGGCCAGAGCCATCAAGCCCGACACGTGATCGCTGTGGGCGTGGGTGGCCAGAACGGTCAGCGGATCGTCCAACCGCCGACCGGCGAAGTGCTCGGCCGACGCGACCCCGTTGCTCGTGATCCCGACATCGACGACCACCGGTTGCCCGGCACCACCGTCCTCGATCACATAGCAATTGAAAATCCACCGGGAGAACCGAAGCACGCCCACGTCGACATACTCGTCACGCATCAGACATCCGACCCGAATCGCGCGAGTTCGCACCGGAGGGTACGGAAGACAACATGGGCTCTCCTCTCTCACGCTGGCAGGCAGGGACCGGCCGGGCCGATTCCCAGTCAACACCTCCGGCAAGGCCCTTCGCCACTGCCGCTGGACCATCCACCCCGTCCGGGGCTGGGCAACCGGTCAAGCGCGGGAGGGAACCGAAGTGGCGTGCCGGATCAATAGGCGCAATTCTTTGGTCACACCGTGGCGAAAGAGGAGTGGCGATGCCGAAACCGGAACGAGCGCCCCTGACCGGGATCAAGCGCCGGCTCGCGCGAGCGCCGATCTGGCTGTACGAGCACCGTATGGGCTGGGTGATGACGGGGCACTTCATCCTGCTTAACCACGTCGGTCGCAGGTCAGGCCTGCCCCGACAGGCCGTGGTCGAGGTGTGTCGACACGACGGCCGGACCGGGTCGTACGTGATCTGTTCCGGGTGGGGTGAGCGTTCCCAATGGTTCCAGAACCTCATGGCCAACCCGAACATCACCATCCAGGTGCGCGATCAGCGGATCCCTGTCACCTCACACCGGCTATCCACCGAACAGGGCGGTGATGAAATGGTCAAATACGCGCACCGTCATCCTCATGCGGCCAAGCGGCTCAGCCGGTTCATGGGTTTCGAACCTGACGGAAGCGATGGACACTATCGGCACATCGGCCGGAACCTCCCTTTCGTCAGGCTGGATCCGACCCGAGAGCTGGGATCATCGGGCGCCGCCAAGCGGTAGCCCGCCGACACCCCCCGCAGCCGCTCGTCCGCCGCCGCATACCGTATGCCGATGACCAAGCCTCCACTCGATCCCACGGACGAGGACGCCTTCGACACCGCCAAACAATGGCTGCTGCACGGCTTCCAGGAACATGCCGGACCAGACGCCACCTGGGTCGCCGATCAGGTTCTGGACTACAAATGGCATTACTTCGACCCGGATCTGAGCTCATGGACCCCTGGCGAGGTCATGGCGATTCTGCTCGATCGTTTTCCGGCCAAGTCGAGCGTCGACCATGCCGACCGGCCCGAGGTCGTCGCCGCCTTCGCGGCGTTCCTGCGCTGGCTGGGTTCGGCCGGCGTCCTGCGTTCCGGCAACCCGGAGGAGTTGGCCGGGTTCGTCGAGGCCCTGGCCGGGCCCTTCATGGAGGCGATGGCCGACGAGTCCAAGTGGGGAATGGCCAAGAGGCTCTTTGCCCAGGTCGCGGCCGATGGAGTGGACATCACCGACGAAGCTTCGGTCCAAGCCTGGATGCAGCGGTTCAACTCGGGCTCGCGCGCCGAGCGCGACGCGATTCTGGGACCGATGCCATCGGGCCCCGCACCGGACCAACGTCTGTCCCTGCCCCCCGTGACTCTCGCGCCACCGGAACGCCTGACGCCGGCCGCCGAGCAATCCGTCTGGCTGCGCCGGGTGCGCGACTTCGTCGGGTTCGTCGGCGAGGGCCGGCCCCTGACCGCCACCGGACAACTCAAGCTGGCCGACGGGAAGGCCCTTGTCGACCTGCTGGGCACTTCCGACCGTGTCGACCAAAAAATCGGGGACAGGGTTTTCCGCACTCAGAGTTCCGCCGAGCTCACGCAAGTCGATTTCACGTTCCGGCTGGCGCGGGCGGCAGGCTACGTCAAGGTGATCAAGAAGAAGGTCCAACCCACGCGCAAGGCGAGCAAGCTGTCCGACACCCTGGAATCCTGGTTCGCGCTGTTCGAAACCATGACGAAGATCGGCTTGGCGACCCATCGCTGGTCGCAGAGCCACCACAACTTTGGCTGGTGGACCGAGGATCTGGACCAGGCGCTACCAGGCATGTTGACCCAGCTCTACGCCGAAGGCGAACCGATTTGGGTCAACGACCTCGGAACCGCATTCGGCGACAGTCTCGAACAGAAATACGTGTTCGCTGAGGAGCGCTTCGCCGAACTGGCCCGGGATTACGCCACCTGCGGGTTGCGCGCGTC
>JAUYKX010000362.1 GCA_030699055.1 Candidatus Nanopelagicales bacterium | reverse complement strand
TGCGGCAGCGTCACAGTGGGAGCAGCGAGGATTGCCACATCGTCGACGGGAGCGTCGTCTGGTGATGTCTCGGGTGGAGGGGTTGGCAATTCGAGAGTGATCCGGGGGAGAGCCGCGAACAGATGCGTCCCGGGACAGGCTGTCGCCTTCGTGTCCCGATGCCCGTAGACGATCCTGCCTACCGGGTGCGTGATGGTCAGGTTCGGGAACCCGGACTTGCGGAGCCACCGTATCCGGTTGTCGATCGACGCAATCACCACATCTATCGCGGCCGGGTCGCCCAGGTCGAAGTTCCCGGCGACCGCCCAACCGAACCCGGCCGTGTTATGACCGGCCGTGTGCGCCCCGGTGCGGGCCAGTCCGCGACCTTCCATGATCGCCACGTCCAGGTTTTCCAAGACATACCACACTTCGGTGTAGGGAATGTCCTTGCCGAGGTCGGGGCGGATGGTCTGGAGCTGCCGCTGGTATTTGATGGCGTTGCCGATGGTCCATCGGTTCTTGGTGAAATCCGATGTGTCCACCGCGGCGGTGTGGTGGACGTGGACTTCGGTGCGTCTGGCCGGGTCGACGTTGAAACCGAGCCGGGGAAGGATCGTATTGGCGCCCCAGTCGGAGCGCGACAGATAACGGTCGGTCATGCAGGTGTCCTCCCAGCATCGTTGACTTCCATCAGGGGAGTGGCCTTCATCGCCGGGATCATAGGTGCGGCTCGTCCGGCGGGTCACGGTCTATCAGCAGCCACAAGATCGCTGCCAACACCACCAGCCTGACGAGCAGCTCGGTCACAGCCCGGCCCCCACCATTTCGCGGATCAGGAACCCGAGACCGCCGCCCGTCACCGCCCCGGCACCGAGGAACACGTAGATCAGCCGGTCGACCTTCTTTTCGACCCGGCGACCGTCGTCTTTGATCTGTTCGATCTCGGCCCGGTTGTCGTCATGCTGCTGTTTCAGTTCCGACCTCCACTGTATTTCAAGCTGGTCGACCCGGTTGTGGGCGCGGGCATCCCCCTCTTTCCTCCGCCCCTCTATCTCGTTGTGGATGGCGTGGATGCCATCGGCGAGAACTTCCAGCCGCTCGGTCCGCTGGACGAGACCCTTGTGGCCGATGGTCGGATCGCCGAGCAACGCCCGTTCGAGCCGTCCGACGGAGGCGGGGAGCTGGCCGAGGGCCGCGATCAGTTCGGGTGTGAGTTCGGTCATGCGACCACGCTAACGGACTAGGCCCGGTTCTCCCCGTCGGCCCCACCGGACCAGGCGACAATCGGCGTGTTCGTCGTGTTCAGTCCGGCCGTCCCCCACGTCCCCCGATAGTCGTTGGTCACCACCAACAGACCGGAACCGGACGCCGAGGCGGGGTTGATCCCGTAGCGCAGGTTCGTTCCGCCACCTGCCGGTGGGATGACTCGGTTACCCTGCACCGTTCCCGTCGTGTAGGTGCCGTCGATGAGGATGGCGTCGGTGGTGGCGGACGGGTCGACGTCATAGCGAACACGATTGTCGGCTACCAGGAAGGCGTCGCATTCGACCACGGAGATGGCTTCCCCCGCCGTCACTGCCTTGGCGACCACCGTGTTGCCCTGCACAGTGAGGTCTTCGACCAGCGCGCAGTAGATCGCATCGAACGTGTGGCCTTCGATCATGTTGCCGTCGATCGACACCATCCGGGCCAGTCTCCCAGCCGATCCGACCACGTAGATAACCGCTGTCCCCGTGCTGGCGGACGGGAACCCGAACACGTTGTCGGCTATCACCAGCTTCGAGTTGAACGCGGCGAAGGTGGACCCGTCGATGAAGATCGGATTGTCGACCGAGTTGAAGTTGTTGGCGACGATGGCGGCATGTTCGATCGTCGAATCGGACGGGTCGATCCGGATCCCGTAGTCGAGGGCAGCCACGAAGGTGCATCCCAGGATCGACACATGCCCCATCACTGCCGAGATGGACGGGGGTTCCCGCACGTAAATGCCGATGCCGCTAGTGGCGGCAGAGAACTCGCAGCCGACGATCACCGTCTGAAGGACTGTGCCGCTGACAGCGACCCCGACGCCGGTGAGGGTTCGGAATCGGCAGCCGACCAACGCAAGGTTGTCCGACCCGGTCGACCGGAACCCGTCGGTGCCTGCCGTCGACACGGTGGTGTTGGACACTCGGATATCGAACGCCGTCGAGCCCACATCGATGGCGGCGTAATCGCCCGACCCGGACGCCCCCACCTGACAGGAGTCGATCTTGAAAGAGAACTCTGTGCCGGTCATCCGCAGTAGTCCGCGGGTGTATTCGGAGGTGCAGTTGACGATCTTCACGTCGAACTCGGTCGAGTCGGAAACGACGAGATGGCCGGTGCCGTATCCGTATACGTTGTCGATGGTGTTGTAGTCGCCGGGATTGATCCCGTTGACCAGCACGTTCGTCGGGAGCGTGTGATCCTGGACGGACATGTCGCGGACGGTGGAGAACCACCCCAGCTCGACGATCAGCCGATCCGACCCGGAGTCGACGAGGGTCACGCCCATCAGCAACGTCAGGTTCCGGCCTGCTCCCAGCAGGGTGACCCCCCACGACTTGGCCGCGGATATCCCCACGTTGGCGGGTGCTGTCCCGGCTCCGCCCTCGGTGGAAATCCAGAACCGGCCCGGCGAGAATTGAATGAACGCGTGAGAGATCAGATTCGGGTT
>JAUYKX010000355.1 GCA_030699055.1 Candidatus Nanopelagicales bacterium | reverse complement strand
ACTTGATCAATCAACACGATCACACCCATTACGGCGAAGATCAGTAGAAACCTTCGTAGCGAATGATCGCTCGGTGTCGACGGATCACCACCCGGGTCCACGCGGCCGTCACTCCCGCACAGAACCGACTCGCCGTTCAGCCTCGCTCCTCGGCAGCCTTGCAGGCCAGGCACTGCGTGGCCCGGGGGAAAGCCAGCAGTCGTTCACGACTAATCGGTTTCCCGCAGGTCTCGCAGTCTCCGTAGGTGTTGTCATCGAGTCGACCCAGTGCCCGGGTGACCTGGAGCAGAGAGTCTCGGGCCACATCCGCCAGGGCCATCTCGTGTTCGCGCTCGAAAGCTTTGGATCCCGCGTCCACCAGGTCATCGCCTGACCCGTCGCCACTGTCGGCAACCAGCCCGGCGATCTCGCTCTCCGTCGCCGACACCTCCGCCAGAAGACGATCGCGATCAGCAATCAATTGCCGCCTGATCGCCTCAAGATCGTGGGGCGTCAGCCCGGGATCGGCATCCTTCAACGCCATCACTTGTCCATTCCCAGTCGCCGGATGTTTCGGTAAGCCGTCAGTCTGGCAGACCGTACCCGTCCGCCCGCCGGTGCTCAACCCGAGGCGGACTCCGCCCCGGGATCCGACGAGGCCGTTCGGCCACGGAGGGGCGCGGATAACCTTTACGGCGATGAACACCGAACCGGGTTACCTGGAAGTGCCGCCCCACATCGACCTGCCGGCAATGGAGCGACAGATCCTGCGGGACTGGGCCGAGAACCGCGTCTTTCATCGGACCCTGCGCCGCACGCAGGATGCTCCTGAATGGGTCTTCTACGAAGGCCCGCCAACGGCGAACGGCACGCCGGGCACCCACCACGTCGAGGCCCGCGTGTTCAAGGACGTGTTCCCCCGCTACAAGACGATGCGGGGTTTCCACGTTCCGCGCCGAGCGGGCTGGGACTGCCACGGACTGCCCGTCGAGTTGGCCGTGGAGCGCGAACTCGGGTTCTCGGGAAAACAGGACATCGAGGCCTACGGGATCGCCGAATTCAACGCCCGTTGCCGCGAGTCCGTCCGCCGACACGTCGACTTGTTCGCGTCGATGACCGACCGGATGGGTTACTGGGTTGATCTCGATGATGCTTACTGGACCATGTCACCGACCTACATCGAGAGCGTTTGGTGGTCGTTGAAGCAGATTTTCGATGCGGGCCTGCTGGCGGAAGATCATCGCGTTGCGCCCTACTGCCCGCGTTGTGGAACCAGCCTGTCGGAGCATGAGGTAGCCCAAGGCTATGAGGACGTTTCCGATCCTTCCGTTCTGGTCCGCCTACCCGTGACCTCCGGACCTCTCGCCGACGACTACCCCCAGTTCCCGGACCTGAGCCTGCTGGTTTGGACCACCACCCCGTGGACCTTGATCTCGAACACGGCCGTGGCGGTGAACGTCAACGCCGAATACGTGATCGCTCGCGCTGGGTCGGGTGATTTGCTCGTCGTCGCGGCTTCGCTGGCTGAATCGGCCCTCGGCCCCGATCATGAGGTGTTGGTGGACGGCATTGCCGGTTCACGCCTGGTGGGAACACGCTATCGCCGACCGTTCGACTTGATCGAGATTCCGGACTCCCATCTGGTACTGGCCGCCGATTTCGTCACCATTGATGACGGCACCGGGCTGGTACACCTGGCTCCGGCCTTCGGCGCCGATGACTTGGCGGCTTGCCGAGCGGGCGGCCTGCCAGTCGTCAACCCTGTTCGTGCCGACGGAACCTTCGAAACCGGATTGGCGCTGATCGGCGGCGTCTTCTTCAAGGATGCCGACCGCACGATCATTGATGACCTTCGCGGGCGAGGCCTGCTGTTCCGCTGCGAAAGCTACGAGCATGCGTACCCGCACTGCTGGCGCTGTCACACTCCGTTGATCTACTACGCCCAACCGTCTTGGTACATCCGGACAACTGCCGTGGCGGATCGCCTGTTGGCGGCCAACGACAACACCAATTGGTACCCGGAGACCATCAAGTGGGGTCGATTCGGGGACTGGCTGCGCAACAACGTCGACTGGGCGCTTTCGCGCAATCGCTACTGGGGCACTCCGCTGCCGATTTGGCGCTGTCCGGAAGGACACCTGACCTGCGTGGGTTCACTCGCCGAACTGGGTCAATTGGCGGGACGGGATCTGACCTATCTGGACCCGCACCGGCCTTTCGTCGATGAAGTGTCGATTGATTGCCCTCACTGTCCCGAGGTCGCGCTGCGGGTTCCCGAAGTGATCGACTGCTGGTACGACTCGGGCGCCATGCCCTTCGCCCAGTGGGGGTACCCACACCGAAACGAGGCAGCCTTCCGATCCCAGTATCCGGCGGACTTCATTTGCGAGGCGATTGATCAGACTCGCGGCTGGTTCTACACGTTGATGGCCATCGGAGTACTGGTTTTCGACGAGTCGGCGTACCGCGACGTGCTGTGCCTCGGACACATCCTGGATGCCGAGGGTCGGAAGATGAGCAAGCACCTGGGCAATGTCCTCGAACCGGTCCCCTTGATGGACGAACACGGGGCGGATGCGGTGCGGTGGTTCATGCTCGCCGCCGGATCACCTTGGCAGGGCCGACGGGTGAGTCATCAGGCGATCGAAGAAGCGGCCCGGACGACGCTGCGCACTCTGTGGAGCACGGCTTCATTTCTGTCTCTGTACGGTCGGATCGCCGCTTTTCATCCGGGAGTGGAGGGCGTTCCGGCGCCCCCTGATCGACCCGCCATGGACCGGTGGGCACTGGCCCGGGTTCATCAACTCGTGGCCGATGTCCAGTTGGCCTTGGACGGTTTCGACACCCAGAAGGCCGGTCGGTTGCTGGCCACATTCATCGATGACCTGTCGAACTGGTATGTCCGACGGACGAGGCGTCGGTTCTGGGATGGCAATCTTGCCGCCTTGGCTACGTTGCACGAGTGCGTCCGAACCGCACTGCAGTTGATGGCTCCGTTCACCCCGTTCATCGCCGACCGTCTTTGGGCTGATCTGATCACCACATCGGAGAACTCAGCCCCCGATTCAGTTCATCTCAGCGACTGGCCGGACGTCGATGAAGCACTGCTCGATCCCGGTCTGTTGAAGCAAATGGAGTTGGTTCGCCGCTTGGTGGAACTCGGCCGGGCCGCACGAGCCAGCTCCCGCACCAAGACCCGGCAACCACTTGGTCGGGGCCTGGTGAGTGCGCCGGGGTGGGATTCACTTCCGGCCGATCTGATCGACGAACTGGGTGAAGAAATCAACGTCTTGTCCTTCGCCCGGCTGGGTGCCGATTCCGGCGAATTGGTGGATGTTTCGGTCAAGGCGAACTTCCGAAACCTGGGTCGCCGGCTGGGTGGTTTGACGCCTCTGGTGGCCAAGGAAATCGGCCAGGCGGATCCGAGGGAACTGCGTGATGAGCTGGCCGAATCGGCGGCCGCGGTATTCGTTGTGGACGGCAGACGCGTCGACATCACGCCGGAAGACGTCATCATTACCGAGACCCCGCGCGAGGGCTGGTCGGTGGCGTCGAGCCAAGGCGAGGCTTTGGCGCTCGACCTGACTTTGACCCGCGATCTGATCGAACTCGGCTTGGCCCGGGAGGTCGTTCGTTTCATCCAACAGGCTCGAAAAGACGCTGGCCTGGAAGTTACCGATCGCATACACCTGGCCTGGTCGGCTCAGGATTCGACGGCATCCGCCATGCGCCAACATTTGCGCACGATCTCCGATGAGGTGCTGGCCGTCAGTTCCGATGAACCACCCGAAAAAGAGGTCCACCCGTCGAGGGACGGAAGCGAATGGCTCGCCCATTCAATCGAACTCGGTCTCCGGATCTCCATCGGCAAGGCCTGAGCTCACCACGCGCGTTGGAGTATCTCCAGATCTTCCAACCGGGCGCCGTACGGCGTTGGGATGACGTGCCGAAGGTCTATGACCACATCGGGCTCATCGAGGGCCAAGGGCTCCACAGTTGGAGGCTCCAGTACCGCGGGAGTACTGGTCGACTGTTCGTGATCCTTCATCTCTACACCTGATCCCGTCCGTCACAGCATCACCGCAAACCTGGTCGCGATCTGCAGGGCTAACACCAGCACTATGAACGAAAGGTCGAGCGCTATCCCGCCGACACGCAAAGGGGGAATCACCTTTCTGAGCAACTTGAGTGGTGGATCGGTGATCGTGTAGATAGCCTCGCAAAAAACCAGGACAGCCCCGCGGGGCCTCCAGTCCTTCGACAACAACTGGACAAAATCAATAACCAGACGAACGATCAAAATGACGAGATAGAGCCACAGAATCGTCGCAATCACTTGCCCGATTCCACTCACCACTACCTCCTGCCCTGCTCACCGCGTTACCCATCGACTCGGATCAGCGCCGACCGGCCAAGCCATCCCTCGCGAGTTGCGCACGAGCTTCCTCGGCCACGTCCACGTTCGGTGGCGACAACAGGAACACCTTGGTCACCACCCGCTCGATCGATCCGCGCATCCCGAAAACCAGGCCAGCGGCGAAATCGACGATCCGCTTGGCGTCCGTGTCCTCCAAATCCGTGAGATTCATGATCACAGGCGTGCCCGACCGGTATTCCTCGCCAATGCGACGAGCGTCGTTGTAACTCCGCGGATGAAGAGTCGTGATCTTCATGTCGGAGCCAGTCGAAGCTGCCGCCCGGGGGCGCGACCTACTTCCGGCCGGATGTGCTCCCACCGGCTCCTGCGCGATCGTTTCCACCCGCCAGTTACGAGAGGGGCGAGCGGATGGCTCCACCCTCGACTCGCGATCCTCGGAGACCCTCAGCGTGTCCGCTGTCCCGAGATCCGCGCGCATTCGTCCGCCGGAACGACCGACGCGGCCCTCGCGACCGACTGGCCGATCGGATTCCCTTCGGCTCGAGCGTTCATCGTCCTCAGCCGCTCGGTGATCGGGCGTTCGGTCAAGGTCGTCCAGATATTCGTCGTCATACTGATCATCCTCGACCAAACCGAGGTAGACAGCCATCTTTCGCATCGCGCCGGCCATGCCGTTACTCCTTGTCGTTCCGGGTCGGCACCGGACGGTCGATTGGGGAAACCGTTGCCGTGTGCCGACGCTACCTGAGGCTCGGGCGGTCTCCCAGTACCGCCGTGCCGATCCTTACCTGTGTCGCCCCGGCCGCGATGGCCGCGACGTAGTCAGAACTCATACCAGCCGAGATGGTTTCCGCCCCTGGGTGATCGCGGCGTACCTGGTCGGCCACTCCTGCCAGCATTTCGAAGGCCGCACTCGCGTCTTCGTTTCGCGGCCCGATCCCCATCACCCCGCCCAGCCGGAGTTCGGGTTGGGCGCCGATGAGGTCCGCGAGTCGCAACGCTTCCTCCGGGCGGACGCCAGACCGACCGGCAATCGGGTGCGGATCGAGGTTCACCTGCATCAGGCATTCCATGACCCGGCCTCGGCTGCGGGCAGCGGTAGCCAGCGCCTCGACAATCGATTCCCGATCGACGCTTTCAACCACATCCGCCATCTTGACTGCCGCAGCAGCCTTGTTGGTCTGCAATCCCCCAACCAGATGCCAGCAGAGACCGGCCGCACCAACCAGCGAACGCTTGTCCGCCAACTCGCGCACCCGATTCTCGGCCACCGCCGTCTGCCCCAACTCCCGCAGTAGGGCGACATCCGAGGCTGGCCAGGTCTTGGTAACGACCACCAACTCGACATCTCCGGGGGCCCGACCCGCGAGCGAGGCGGCTTGCCTCACTGAATCTCGAACCCGTTCGAGATTCAGACTCAGCTCCGCCCGACGCCGGGGAACGGTCTCATCCGTGATCGTTCCCCGGCCGTTGGACTGCTCCGCCTGTTCAGCCTCACTCAACGTCGACACCCTCCGGCGGCTAACCGGCCTTTACTTGAGAAAGTCCGGTACGTCGATCTCCTCGGCCTTCACCGTGGGCTCGTCGAACGCAACGGTCCGTGAAGAAGGGGACATCGGCCGACCGACATCCGTGGCCCGCCTCTCCCCCGCCCCGGTCGTCAGATCGACGGTCGTGGTGCGCCCCGCATCGTGAATCGCCGACCCAGTGAGAGACTCACCGCCCGATCCGCTTGCCGGACGAGACTTGTCCGTGTTGTAAGGCTTGCCGAGCAGTGCCCGCGCGTTGGCAGACTGGCTCTTACGGGCCTGCGGTTGACCACCGTCGAAGCCGGCTGCGATGACCGTCACCCTTACCTCGTCACCGAGTGTGTCGTCAATAACGGTGCCGAAGATGATATTCGCCTCGGGATGCACTGCCTCCGAGATGCAACGAGCCGCTTCGTTGATCTCGAACAAGCCGAGATCACTGCCACCGGCGATGGACAACAAAACACCGTGAGCGCCATCGATGCTCGCCTCCAGCAGAGGACTGGAGATCGCCATCTCCGAAGCGGCGATGGCCCGATCCTCACCCCGAGCCGAGCCGATTCCCATCAGGGCGCTGCCTGCACCAGCCATGACGCTCTTCACGTCGGCGAAGTCGAGGTTGATCAGCCCTGGCGTGGTGATCAAATCCGTGATGCCGGAAACACCCTGTAGGAGCACCTGGTCGGACTGCCTGAACGCGTCGATCATGCTGATCGTCCGGTCAGTCAGCGACAACAGTCGCTCATTGGGAATGATGATCAACGTATCCACTTCGGCCCGCAGCGCCTCAATCCCGCTTTCCGCCTGCGTGGCTCGGCGGCGACCTTCGAAACCGAAAGGCCTGGTGACCACCCCGACCGTCAATGCACCCAGCGTGCGGGCGATCTTCGCCACGACTGGCGCACCGCCGGTACCCGTGCCACCGCCTTCGCCCGCCGTCACGAAGACCATGTCCGCACCTCGGAGGACCTCTTCGATCTCGTCAGCGTGATCCTCCGCCGCCCGCCGTCCGACGTCCGGATCCGCGCCGGCCCCGAGCCCGCGCGTCAGATCACGACCGACGTCGAGTTTGACGTCAGCGTCACTCATCAACAGCGCTTGCGCGTCTGTATTGATGGCAACGAATTCGACCCCTTTGAGGCCCACTTCAATCATGCGGTTGACGGCGTTAACCCCGCCACCGCCTATGCCTACGACCTTGATCACTGCCAGGTAATTCTGTGGAGATGCCACGCCTTTTCCTCTCGCCGATTGTTCACCCGGCACCGCGCCGGTGTGGGCGGACTTGACTAACGATCCCGATGAGGGAGAACTTGGGGAAGTTGACGCCGCCCTACCTTATGTCTAACCTTCACGTCGAGAGTTAGAGCACTTGAGTTGGAACGACTGACGGGAACAGTATGTGTGAGTTGGGCACCGCGCAAGGACATCCGCCGAAGAAGTGCTCGCCATTTTCCGTGGCCCGCCCCGGCACCTCTGATAATCGGGACAAAACCCTCGTTAGATGACTGTCGAGTCAACCTTCACTGTTGGCATCGGGGCGGTTGTCCAGGACTGGCGGAACTCGCAACAGCCACAGGAGGAAAACCGTCCCGAGCACGATCAGGGCCAAACCGGTCCACAGACTCAGGTTGATTCCGGCTGCTTTGGCGATCTGAGCCGGACTGGCGGTGATTCCGGCACCGGTCACCACTACGCCGAATATCAGAAACAACGAAGCCAGGTAGGTCCGCAGATCGAGCCAGCGAGCACGGCGGCGAGCCAGTTTGTCGCTGGCGGCCCATTCATCGTTGGCCCCCGAATTGCGTGGGCGACCGCTTTGCTCTTCGTTCACAGACTTCTCCTTCCGGCCCCTCTGTCCGGCCCCTCTGTCCGGCCCCTGCGCTCGGATCTTCCCTTCGGCTCTGAGTCCACCTTTCCTCAACGCGTCGGTTTGTACAACCAATTACAGGAACGGGATATACATGATCAACGCGAGACCCATGGCGCCTGCTCCCAACACGGCGGGTCGCTTGTACCACCTGGGCGTCACG
>JAUYKX010000354.1 GCA_030699055.1 Candidatus Nanopelagicales bacterium | reverse complement strand
CGTCCACACCCGGCCGATCCGGTCGGACAGCAGGCCGAACAGCGGCGACGCGAGCAGCATGACGATGAACCCAACGGTGCCGATGAACGACGCTGACTCAACCGGTATGCCAGTGAATGTCGGCCCGAACGAAGGCAACAGCGAAGCCATGCCGTACATGACCACCAGGCCCGCGCGCGTGATGAACAGGATGCGTAGAAAATCGAATCGGTGTTCACGCCAAAGGACCGAGTACGGGGTCCGCTCGAGCCGCTCTTCCGGCGGTGCTAGATCCGTCTCAGGCATGTTCCGCCGGAGTAGTAAACCGATCACGGCGAGCAACGCGCCGACAGCGAACACGATTCGCCATCCGTACGTTTCCATCTGAGCTTCACCGAGGAACAACTCCAGGATCGCGATCAGTAGAGATACCATCAGCGCTCCCAGAGCCACAGTGCTTTGGTAGGTCGATGCGGTTAGCCCGCGGCGGTGCTCAGGCGCTGACTCGATCAAGTAGGTGGCGGACCCGCCGAACTCCGGTCCCTGGGCAAACCCCTGGGTCAGGCGCAGCACTACAAGTAGCGCCGGCGCGAGGACCCCAACGGTGTCGTAGGTTGGCGCTACCGCCATGCCCAGCGTCGTGATGAAGATTAGCGATGCCGAAAGGATCAAGCCGGGTCGGCGTCCATGCCGGTCGATGTATCTGCCCAGGAATAGGGCGCCGATGGGTCGGGCCAGACATCCCGCGGCGAAGACCGCGAACGATGCCATGAGGACGGCGGCGGGATCCGAACTTGGGAAGAACTGCGAACCGAAATACGGTACGAGCAGCGCGTAGGCCATCCAGTCGTAGAACTCGATGGCATTGCCGGCATTCGCGGCGATGAGGGCACTGTTCGCTGACTCGCGGCGTGCCGGATTGCCGTTCATCAGGTCAGGCTAGGGACTGGGAAGTCGGTGATGCCCGTTGTGTCGGATCGCGGCGTAGGGTTGGCGCACCGTCGACCCGCAGCCGGGAGGTGAACGAATGCGCCACGCCGGCCAAGGGCACTGCCATCGACCGGCATGGATTTCACCGCTTGGCGCGGCCCTGGTGGCTCTGACCGTCGCGATGCTGGCAGCGGCCTGTGGCCCCACCGACTCCGAATCCAGACCCGGTGCGAACTCGGGGGCAGCATCGTCGCCCACGGCTGGCGCGACGCCGACCGCCACCAACTCGGCCACCAACTCGGCCGGCGCCGACGGTCAGCACCCCGATCTGTCGGTCCCGGTCGAATGGGGTAACGGCCGAGACACCCCGGGGATGAAGGCTGGCGTGCCGGATCCGCCGGGCTGGTACGACCACGCTTTCGGGGGTCCGACGGAGGAACAGGTCATCTACCTGACCTTCGACGACGGCCCCCTGGAGCCGTACACCGGCGAACTGTTGAGGCTGTTGGACAAGCACCGAGCCAAAGCCACATTCTTCGTCACCGGCGTCCAGGCCCGGGCGAATCCGGCTGCGTTGCGGGCCTTGGTCAACAAAGGGCATGCGTTGGGAAACCACACCTGGGACCACCCGGACCTGGTGGCCCTGCCCGAGCGGCGGGTGCGGGCCGCGTTGGAGTCCGTGATCCGGCAGGTCGGCCCGTCCCTGGGGCCGTGCATGCGACCGCCCTACGGGCTGATTGACACCAAAGTCGCCGCCGTTGCGGCTTCGCTCGGTGAGATTCCGATCATGTGGACAGGTCAGGCGGGTGACTGGGACAACCCGGACCCGGGCCGGATAGTCGAGGATATGAAGAAGGCCACCCGGCCGGGGGCGGTGTTACTCCTCCACGACGGTGGCGGATCGAGGGCCAACACGGTAACGGCCGTGTCCCGCCTGCTGCCCTGGTGGCAGCAGCGGGGTTACCGACTGGAGACGGTTCCGGCCTGCCGTCGATCGAGCGATGGCGAGTGATGGCATGACGACCGAAACGACTCCGCACCGGTTGCTACTGGTCGACGGTCATTCCCTCGCCTACCGGGCCTTCTACGCACTACCGGTCGAGAACTTCACCACCGAGACCGGGCAGCCGACCAACGCCGTCTACGGCTTCACCTCGATGTTGATCAATGCGATGCGGGATGAGCGTCCAACCCACATGGCGGTCGCCTTCGACGCCGGAAGGCACACCTTCCGCAACGACCGGTATCCCGAGTACAAGGCGAACCGGGCCGCCTCGCCGGAGGCGTTCTCCGGTCAGGTTCCGCTGATCAGACAGGTGCTGGATGCCATGGGCGTCGTCAGCCTGGAGAAACCCGGCTTCGAGGCCGACGACCTGATCGCCACCCTCGACGCGCTCACTGAGGAGCAGAACCAGGATTCGCGGGTACTGATCCTGACCGGTGATCGCGATGCCCTGCAGCTGGTCGACGAACGAACGACCGTGCTCTATCCGAAGCGGGGAGTGTCGGACATCGAGCGGCTCGGCCCGGCGCAGGTCGAGGCCAAGTACGGCGTTGCCCCCGGCGTCTACGCCGACTATGCGGCCCTGCGCGGCGATCCGTCCGACAACCTGCCCAAGATCCCCGGCGTCGGCGAGAAGACGGCCGCCAAATGGATCAAGGGATACGGGAGCCTGGAAGGCCTGCTCCAACACGCCGACGAGGTGCCCGGTCGGGTCGGCGAGGCGCTCCGAGCCCATGTCGATCAGGTTCGGACCAATCGCGAACTGACCGAATTGGTTCGTGATGTTCCGGTGGACCTCGACCTCTCCGGTCTGCGACTCGAACCCATGGACCCCGAGCGCATCCACGAGGTCTTCGATGCCCTGCAGCTGGTCGACGAACGAACGACCGTGCTCTATCCGAAGCGGGGGGTGTCGGACATCGAGCGGCTCGGCCCGGCGGAGGTCGAGGGCAAGTACGGCGTTGCCCCCGGCGTCTACGCCGACTATGCGGCCCTGCGCGGCGATCCGTCCGACAACCTGCCCAAGATCCCCGGCGTCGGCGAGAAGACGGCCGCCAAATGGATCAAGG
>JAUYKX010000351.1 GCA_030699055.1 Candidatus Nanopelagicales bacterium | reverse complement strand
TACTCGACGCCTTTCGGGGGGTTCAAGCGCTCCGGACTGGGTCGAGAGTTGGGACCCGATGCGCTCAATGCCTTCACCGAAACCAAGAATGTCTTCATCGACACGACGCGTTGAAGAGCTGATGGGTTGCCGGGCCGTCGTGCCGACGCCCGGACTTGCGGAATTGCTGACTTGCAGACAGGAGGAATAGGGGTGGAACGACTGAAGGGCCGGGTTGCGGTGGTCACCGGGGCGGCTAGTGGGATCGGGCTGGCCAGCGCCCGGCGGCTTTCGTCCGAAGGGGCCTCTGTGGTGGCGGTGGACCTCGACGCCGCCGCTGGTTCGGCATTGGCCAGCGAACTTGGCGGTCTGTTCGTTCAGGCCGACGTCACGTTGCCTGAGGACGTGGACCGCGTCTTCACCACAACCGCGGAAACCTACGGTTCGATCGACATCTCCTTCCACAACGCTGGTATCGCCCCGCCCGACGATGACTCGATCCTCGAAACCGGAATCGAGGCGTGGCGTCGGGTGCAGGAGGTGAATCTGACCTCGGTGTATCTGTGCTGTCGGGCGGTGATTCCGTACATGCGCCGGCAGGGGAGAGGCTCGATCATCAACACGGCTTCCTTCGTCGCGACGATGGGTGCCGCCACGTCGCAGATTTCCTATACGGCGTCCAAGGGTGGAGTGCTCGCGATGAGCCGGGAACTCGGGGTTCAGTTCGCTCGCGAGGGCATCCGGGTCAACGCGCTCTCACCCGGTCCGGTGGACACGCCGCTGTTGCGGGAGTTGTTCGCCTCTGATCCGGAACTGGCGGCGCGCCGTCTGGTTCACATCCCGATGGGCCGGTTCGCCGCACCGGAGGAGATCGCCGCTGCGGTCGCCTTCCTGGCCAGCGATGACGCCGGGTTCGTCACGGCCTCAAACTTCCTGGTCGACGGCGGAATCTCAGGTGCCTACGTGACCCCGTTGTAGGGGCGACCGACTGCCACCCACTCGCGGGCGGCGGCCACCACAGCGGAGAAGATCCGGGCCGAGACCTTGGTGATCATCGCCTCCGGATGCCACTGCACGCCAAGTACGAACCGAGCGTCGGGATCCTCGGCAGCCTCGACCGTTCCGTCGTGCGCCCATCCGGTGACCTTGAGGGTTCCGGGATCGGCGACAGATTGGTGGTGCGATGAATTGACGATGGCCTGCTCGGCACCCACGATCCGGGCGACCAGGGAGTCGGGGGCGAAGGTGGCGCCGTGTTCGGTGAAAGTGCCGGGCGCCTCCCGATGCCAGTCGCCGCCCACCAGGTCGGGAAGGTGCTGATGCAGGGTTCCGCCATCGGCGACCGCCATGATCTGCAGACCCCGGCAGATCCCCAGCACCGGCATGCCGCAGTCGCGCGCCCCGCGGTACAGCATGATCTCCGCGGTGTCGCGTTCGGTGCGTACGGGGCCGGTGGTGGGCAGCGGATCTGTCGAGTATTTGGCCGGGTCCACATCCGCGCCGCCAGCTAGCACCAGGGCATCGACGCGGTCGAGAACCAGGTCATCGACTGCGTCCTGGGGAACAATCACGACCCGGGCACCGGCCTCGGTCAGCGATCGAACGTAGCTTTCGGGAATCAGTGCGGCGGGCTCGTGCCACGAGTTCCAGCGCGCTGATTCGACATAGCAGGTCAGCGCGATCACGGGTCGGCTAGTCATCGCGAAGTCGGGTGGGGCTTCACGATCCACCGCCCGCGGCGGATGTGGCAATCGCGGAGGTCGAACGCGTGGGCCGGCGCATCGGGCACAGGGTGCCGAACACGTATCCCTTGGCCCGGGCAGCGCGCACGATGCGGGGGAGGGCGGCGGCGGCTTGGCGGCCGTGTCCGGCTCCGTCGTGCATCAAGATGATCGCCCCGGGGTGCAGCTTGCTGATCACGCGGCTGGCGAGGGCGCTTGGGCCGGGATCGGTCCAGTCGCGCGGATCGACATCCCACATGACGACGGACACGTTTCTGGCGGCAGCCGCGTTGGTGACGCCGCGGCCGTAGGCGCCGTACGGAGGTCGGAAGCAGGTTGGGATCTCCCCGGTAGCCCGCCGGATCGCCTTCGTGGTGACGGTCAGATCGCGTTGCACGGCTGCTGTCGACCAGCCGGACATCACCGGATGCGACCAGCTATGCATCGCGATCGGCATACCGGCGCCGTGAAGTCTCTTCACGATGTTGGTCCCGGCGCGACTGTTGGCCAGGCCTCCGACCACGAAAAATGTTGCCGTGACCCGGTTCGCTTGCAGAGCGGCCAGCACTTCCGGCGTTCCGCGGGTAACCGGTCCGTCGTCGAACGTCAGGTAGATCGCTTTGCGACCGTTGATCGTCTTCGGACCGGAATACATCACGTTCCCCGCGCGGCTGGTCGACTCGGCGGCGAGCTGAGGTGCGTAATCGGATGCCGTGATACGGGGTGTCTGGTCGGCGGCGACCGCGTTCCCGGCGACGGAAGGGGTCAGTGCGGCGATGGTTGCCCCGGTCAGCAGGACGGTGAATGTGCGGCGGACACGGTTGCGACAGCGGAACGTCATGGCGAACACTCTCGCACGAGCGCGGGCGGCTCGGTAGTGGATAAGGGTGGTCAGTGTCTGGCCGGCTATCAGTCGAGCCTGGCGGCCGCCCGGATTGCGCGGGACAATTCCTTCTCCTGAAAGGGAAATAGGAATCCGATGTGTTTCCCGATGGAGTCTCGCGGGACCGTCGTGACGTTGTCACACGAGATCACAGATTCAGCGTCGAGGCCGTTCTGGCTTCCGACTCTGACCTCGGTGGAAAGGCCTCGAATCGTGGTCGTAATCGGGGTGACGGTCACCGAATTGAGGAATGGAATCACCTGTTCGCGAGTGAGCACGACCACTGGTCGGGTCTTGTCCAGTGCGGCTAGATGAATTGGTCTCATTAGTCGAGGTCAATTGGCTGGGCTGACGCCCAATTGGCGAGGCCGTCGAATTCGGGTCGAGATGTCGCGTAGATTCGCGCATCGCGCTCTGCGTCTTGCCGACGCATCTCGTGGTCGAGTGCGCGGGCGATGATCGCCGCACGGCTTCGGGCCGCACCTGACGCGACAAGGCGGTCCATACGCTCGACGATCTCCTCGGGCAGGCGAACCGCGACTTGAATACTCATGGCGGCATGGTACCGAATTGGGATTCAATATGGTATCGACCAATTGGTCAGGCGGTGGGTACTTCGCGATTCAGGGACGTCGCCGCGTCCAAGTCACCGTGTTGGTCAATTGGTTGTGTCGGCACGGGGCAGAGCCGGTTCGCGCGGTTCTTTTGATCGCGGTCGAATGGTGAGCTTCGCCATAGGAAACGGAAACTGACTATTGCCAGAGGGATGCGATCGGAAGCGCCCAAAGCCGAGGCCCAAATCGGAGCGCATGCTGCCCAGTGTAGAGAACTGCTCCCATCTCAAAGCTGTTTCCCGAAAGGTCCGCCAGTCGGTTGAGAGCATGAAAGTCACGTGGTTCGACGCTGCTCGA
>JAUYKX010000339.1 GCA_030699055.1 Candidatus Nanopelagicales bacterium | reverse complement strand
TACTCCCTTCGGCCGGGGAATGCCAGACGAAGTTGCGGCTGGATGCACCCGTTGGCCATTGCGGGCCGCCACGTCGATCACGGCCCGCGACTACTCTCGCCCGGGTGGAATACGAACTTCCCGCCGGGTACCGGCAGCTGTACTCGGGCAAAGTGCGTGACCTGTTCGAGACCCCGAGCGGTGATCTGCTGTTCGTGGCCAGTGACCGGATCTCCGCGCACGACTTCGTGCTTCCCACCCTCATCCCGGACAAGGGGCGCATCCTGACGGCCCTGTCGCTGTGGTGGTTCGAGCAGATTGCCGATCTGGTTCCCAACCACGTGCTGTCGACGAACGTGCCGCCGTCGGTGGCGGGCCGGTCGATGATCTGCCGTCGGCTCGACATGGTGCCGATCGAATGCGTCGCGCGGGGGTATCTCGCCGGTTCGGGACTGGCCGAGTACCGGGAGACCAGCAGCGTGTGCGGGGTGCAGTTGCCGCCGGGTCTCGTCGAGTCCTCCCGGCTGCCCGAACCGATCTTCACTCCCGCAACCAAGGCCGAAATCGGGGAACATGACGAGAACATCGACTTCGCCCACGCCGCGGCCATCGTCGGCGGTGATGCGGCGGCCGAATTACGCGATCTGACGCTGCGGATCTTTCAGCGGGCGACGTCGATCACGGCGGAGCGAGGGCTGATCCTGGCCGACACGAAGTTCGAATTCGGGCGAGATTCGAGCGGGCAACTGGTCTTGGCTGACGAGGTTCTGACGCCGGACTCCTCTCGCTACTGGCCCGTCGACCACTGGCAACCGGGCCGAGCAGCACCCTCGTTCGACAAGCAGTTCGTCCGCGACTGGCTGGTGTCGCCAGCGAGCGGGTGGGATCGCCGCAGTGGAAACCCACCGCCGCCCCTGCCGCCCGAGGTTGCCGAACAGACGCGCGCCCGGTACGTCGAGGCGTACGAGCGGCTGACGGGTCGCTCGTGGGTCTGAGCCGGGCGCGACACCCGGGCTCGGCAGCCGGTTAGGCTCGGCCGGTACCCGACAATCACGCCGAACCCCGACTGGGGTCGGCATTCGCGAGGGAGCGCTCGTGGCGAGAATCGTCGTCGACGTCATGCTCAAGTCCGAGATCCTCGACCCCCAGGGTCGGGCCGTGAGATCGGCGTTGGTCCGACAGGGGCTGGACGGGGTGGTCGATGTCAGGCAGGGCAAGCAGTTTGTGATCGACGTCGATGGTCCGCTGACGCCCGACAGTCGGGCGAAAGTCGAGGAGCTGGCCGCGAATCTGCTGTCCAACCCGGTGATCGAGGATTTCCGCGTGACCTGGCCGGCGGGCGACGGGGACGCGGATCGATGACCCGCATCGGGGTGATCACGTTCCCGGGCACCTTGGACGACACCGACGCCGCCGAGGCGGTTCGCATCGCCGGCGCGCAGCCGGTGGCCATCTGGCATGGCGGCGAGAGCCTGGCCGATGTCGACGCGTTGATCCTGCCCGGCGGCTTTTCGTACGGCGACTATCTGCGGTGCGGGGCGATTGCCCGATTCGCGCGCGTGATGTCGGCGGTGGTCGAAGCGGCCAGCGCGGGCTTGCCGGTATTGGGGATCTGCAACGGTTTCCAGATCCTGTGCGAGGCCCACTTGCTGCCGGGAGCACTGATCCGCAACGAGTCGCTGCATTTTGTCTGTCGCGATCAGCGGCTGCGGGTCGAATCCACGACCACCGCCTGGACCGGCGCCTTCCGGGTCGGCGAGGAGATCACGATCCCGGTGAAAAACGGGGAGGGCTGCTACGTCGCCGACGAAGACACCCTCGACCGGCTGGAGGGTCAGGGTCGGGTGGTGTTCCGGTACGTGGGCGGCAACCCGAACGGGTCGCGACGGGACATCGCGGGGGTGACGAACGAACACGGCAATGTGGTCGGCTTGATGCCCCATCCCGAACACGCGGTCGAGGAACTGACCGGACCGAGCACCGACGGGCTGCGCCTGCTCGCCTCGGTGATCGACACGGTCGCGGGCGGGGTGTCGGGTCGGTTGTCTGACGGGTTATCCGGGCGGGTGTCCGCATGAGCATCGACACGGTCGCCCACGCCGCCGCGAGCCCAGGCCGGGACCAGCCCTACGCCGAACTCGGCCTCAAAACCGACGAGTTCGAGCGGATCCGCGAGATCTTGGGCCGTCGTCCCACCAGCGCCGAACTGGCCATGTACAGCGTCATGTGGTCGGAGCATTGTTCCTACAAGTCGAGCAAGGTCCACTTGCGCCAGTTCGGGGACAAGGCGCCGCCGTCGGAGGCCCTGTTGGTCGGGATCGGCGAAAACGCCGGGGTCGTCGACATCGGTGACGGTTGGGCTGTCACTTTCAAGATCGAAAGCCATAACCACCCGTCGTACGTCGAGCCCTACCAAGGCGCCGCAACCGGTGTGGGGGGCATCGTTCGCGACATCCTGTCGATGGGCGCCCGGCCGCTGGCGGTGATGGACTCCCTGCGCTTCGGGCCCGCCGACGCGCCGGACACCCTGCGGGTGCTCCCCGGGGTGGTCGCCGGGGTCGGCGGCTACGGCAACTGCCTCGGTCTGCCCAACATCGGCGGGGAGGTCGCCTTCGACCCGACGTATCTGGGCAACCCTTTGGTCAACGCGTTGTGTGTCGGGGCCATGCGCCATGAGGACGTTCACCTGGCCAACGCCCGCGGAGCCGGCAACAAAGTGGTGTTGTTCGGCGCCCGGACCGGCGGGGACGGTATCGGCGGCGTGAGCGTGCTGGCCTCGGAAACCTTCGACGAAACCGGTCCGGCCAAACGTCCGAGCGTTCAGGTCGGCGATCCGTTCATGGAGAAGCTGCTGATCGAATGCACGCTCGAAGTCCTGCGGGCCGGATTGGTCGAGGGCATCCAGGATCTTGGTGGGGCCGGAATCTCCTGTGCCACGAGTGAACTGGCCAGTAACGGTGACGGTGGCATGCGGATCGAGTTGGATCGTGTTCCCCTGCGGGACTCCTCCCTATCGCCCGAGGAGATCCTGATGAGCGAGTC
>JAUYKX010000334.1 GCA_030699055.1 Candidatus Nanopelagicales bacterium | reverse complement strand
GTCAAATACTTCAAACGCGCCAACCGCTACAACAAGGCCAAGAAGGAAGCTGCAAGGAACGCACCGATCACCCAACGCGACTGGGGAACAGCCGCCGCCGGAGTCGCCAACATCGGATACGGGCTGTACAAAGTCGCAACCGGAACGGCAGCACTCTTTCCGAGTGCGGCGGCGGCACCAGAAACAGCCGGGTTGTCGCTAGCCGGAGGGGTGTATGCGGGTTATCAGGTGGCTTCTGGCTCCGCCCGGGCTGTGCGGGGCGCCCGCCAAATAGTCGCGCTCACCGATGATTGCGGCTCGTACTGCGGGATTGACGATCAGGCAAGTCGATTCGTCATAGGTGTCACCCCCGGCGGGGGTTTCCTCACCGACTATGGCGACATCATCGACAAGCTCGGATCGCTGCCATGAAGGATAGATCGCCAGCCGCGGTACATGCGCTATATGTCGAGTTCCTGCGCAAGTACGGGCATGTCAACGCGGATGCGGTGGTTTACGCAACGCAAGGGTCGGGGTGGAGCTTGTTCTTCCGGTCGGGCGTCCTACCTCTTCGCGTGAGGTACATGTATTTGGCGGTCGTAAATGGCAGGCTCCAAATGTGGAGGTCGCCAGCTCCTAACGGAGGGATCGACTGCATTGCAGTGTTAGATCGACCAACAGTGACGTTGCGCCCGGGGATCTGGGTCGACTTGGTCGTGATCGACGACCAGAAGTTGATAGTTGACCGGGCTCAGCGCCCGTATATGCGTCAGGTGCTGGAACTAGCCGCTGCGCCGCCCTCGGCCGGGATGGTCGGTCTGCCGGCAGCCTGGTATCGCAATCCGTGGGCGTTTCCCGGGCAGGACGAGCAGTTGCGCTATTGGGATGGCAGTCAATGGACCGAACATGTCTATCCGGTCGCCGATCCGGCCATTTCGGCCACATGATCAATGCCAGATCGAGCAGCCGGCCCACGGGTTCGACGATCGAGTCGAAGAACCCCGGCGACGTGCAGGTGCCCGCAACGAGTACAGGGTACGCGCCAAACACGGGTTTGCCCATCTCGGTCACGGCCGGGGGCAGGAGTGTGAGTACCGGTTTCGACTCCTGGGCGCAACCGACCTCCTACACGGACGCTTCGGGTAACCCCTCTTCCACGACCTATGACCTGGCGGGGCGGGTTTCGTCCCGGTTCGACGGGAAGGGCACCTACACGTACACGTACGACACCCCCAGCGAGCATCGTGGTTTGGTCACCTCGATGAGCGCCGGGATCGGCGGTGGGCTGGGAATGCCTATCCCAATGTGCCGGGCACGGTGTTCGTGCTCGATCAGCCGCGAACAGTCGTCGCGGGTCGGTTTTCCTTCTACACGCTGACACAAGACGGTCAAGATGAGTGGGCCATAGATCTGGATATTGAGTCCGATGCTGCCCATCCGGCGCCCGGGGGCAATCCTGATCGCGCGACGACTCCTTCACCGTCGTCCCCTTGAGACCGGTGTCGTTCAACTGAGGCCGCATCGGATCGCGAAACAAGTTTCCCGTCCGATCACGCCTTCCCCACCCCCGCCATGCACTCCAAGAAGAAGCGACACGCAACACCGGGTCGGGTTGCGGATTCGCTGTCGTCGAGTATCGTGATGATGTATCGTATCGATATAACGACATCAAGACAGGCCAATGCGGTCTGTTCCAGACACCCAGGAGAGGCGGTCCATGATGGCACGGCGCTCGGGTGTGCTCGAGTACGCGGTGTTGGGGCTTCTACACGAACAGCCCATGCACGGCTACGAGTTGCGCAAACAAATCAATGCGCTGCTCGGTAGTTTCCGGGCGATCTCCTACGGATCCCTGTATCCCTGCCTGAAGCAGCTGGTGGAGAGGGGTTGGATCGCCGAAGCCGGCCCCGCCGACGCCGGCGCCCCCGCCCTCACCGGACGGCGAGCACGCATTACCTATGAACTGACGGCCGAGGGCAAGGAACGCTTCCAAAACTGGATTGCCGAAGCCGGCCCGGAGGCCTGGGACGACGAGCAATTCGGCGTGCATTTCGCCTTCTTCTCCCGCACTGATCAGGCGGTCAGGATGCGGATCCTCGAAGGTCGGCGGACGCGGTTGCAGGAGCGCATGGCTCTACTTCGAGGATCGCTGACCCGCACCTCCGAACGTGTCGACCAGTACACCGCGGAACTGGCCCGCCACGGATTGGCCGGCGTTGAACACGAGGTTCGCTGGCTCAGTGAACTGATCGCCCAGGAACAGGGTGGCCAGGCCCAGGCGAACCAGGAGCCGTCCTCAGCTTCCGACGGTGACCGGACGGTCACCACCCGTACCTCCAAAACCAACCGAAAGTCCAACAAGCAACCCCGAGACAGGCGGTCGTCCGCTTCTGTCGAGATTGGAAGGAATCACCGATGAGTTCGATCCGAGTAGCGATCGTCGGGGTCGGCAACTGCGCCTCTTCGTTGGTGCAGGGCATCGAGTACTACCGCGACGCCGACCCGAATGAGCGCGTGCCAGGACTGATGCATGTGCAGTTCGGTCCGTACCACGTCCGTGACATCGAATTCGTGGCCGCGTTCGACGTGGACGCGAAGAAGGTCGGCCAAGACCTCGCTCACGCGATCCTCGCCAGCGAGAACAACACGATCAAGATCTGTGACGTCCCCCCCACGGGAATCACCGTCCAGCGCGGTCACACATTGGACGGCCTCGGTAAGTACTACCGGGACATGGTCATCGAATCCGATCAGGAACCCGTGGATGTCACGGCCGCCCTCCGCGAGGCGCAGGTCGACGTTCTCATCTGCTACCTGCCGGTCGGCTCCGAGCAGGCGGCAAAGTTCTACGCCCAGTGCGCGATCGATGCCGGAGTGGCGTTCGTCAACGCGCTGCCCGTGTTCAT
>JAUYKX010000331.1 GCA_030699055.1 Candidatus Nanopelagicales bacterium | reverse complement strand
TACTCGGGCAGCGAACGCCCCGCCTGACGCATGAACCACACGGGCGTATGGGTGACGGGTAACCCCCGGGCGGCCCTCACCAACGGCGAATTCCCGGTCCGACCATCGATCAGCGGATGATCACCATCCAAATGGGCCATTGGGGAACCCTATTGACCAATGGAGAGCGCAACGCCGACCAGTACCGCCAGAACGCCCGCATACTGGATCGGACGCAACTTCTCCCGCAGAACCCACCAGGCGAGAATCATCGTCACTACCGGGTACAGAGATGCCAACACGGCAGACACCGCGAGTTGGCCAAACGTCGTCGATAGGCCATAGGTGAGGTTGGCGCCAACATCAAGCACGCCCACGGCGGACAGGGCGGGAAGGTCGGTCCTTCGAATCCCCCCGACGGTCCGAAATCGCAGGGCAACAACGATCAATCCCCCCACCACCAGAAATCTCATGCTGGTCATCGTCATTACGACGCTGACCTGAGAGCCCTGCCCGATGGCTGTCAGGCTCCCCCCGAAGAACACCGCCGCCAACAACGCCAGCATCACCGCGGTCCGGCTGCCGCCCGAGCGCAACTCGGGTAAACCGGTCAACACCAGGCCAACCATGATTGTGACCACACCCCACCATTGGGTGACAGTTGGCCAGGATCCGATGGCCACACCGACTAGCAGCGGCATCAGGACACCAGTTGACGTTATTGGTGCCACGACGCCGTTCGGGCCGCTCGCCAGCGCCGCGTAAAAGCACATCAGACCCGCGACCCCGAGTCCGCCGGCCAGTAACCCCCACGGCAGGTAGCCGAGATCCGCGGACCACTCCGACGTGGCCGTGGCCACAACGATCATCAACACCAGGCCGAAGAACTGGCTTCCCCCGACCACCGCCGGCACGGGCAATCGCGTACTCAGCCGCCCGGCCCCGAAATCGGCTGTTCCCCACATGATGCTGGACACCAACGCCAGCGCCCCGAACACGTCGGGCAGCCTACGCGCCGAAGTCGCGGGAGCACATTCCCCCGTGATTCCCGCCAGCGGACAACCGGCAGACAATAGGCTGGGCCGGTGACCGCTGGCGCGAAGTCCTCAAGAGGTTCTCGGGCGGGGACAGACGGGACCGGTTCACCCAGGTTCGATGCCGCACTGGGCAACGTGTTGGCCTTGTCGTACCGCCCGGAACTGACGATCACCGAATCTCCCGGGCCTGCCCGCCTGGCACCACACAGCTTCGCCCTGACCGCAGACGCGCACTTGGCGGACGCACACCTCGCTTCGGCTCGCCTGGTGGTTCTCCACGACCCCAACGGTCAGGACACCTGGCAAGGAACGTTGCGAATCGTTGCCTACATCGACGCTGACGTTGATCTGGAGGTCGCGGCGGATCCGATGCTTCCCGAGGTCGGGTGGTCTTGGCTCCAGGAAGCTCTTGACGAATATGGCGCCAGCGCGGCCGCGATCGGCGGAACCGTGACCCAGGTTGCCTCGCGATCATTCGGGGTCATGGGGCATCGCCCTCCGGAGGGACGAATCCAGGTTCGGGCCTCTTGGACACCCAGGTCCATGGATGACCTGCCAAATCATGCGGGAGCCTGGGCCCGACTCATCGCCCTGGCCGCTGGTCTTCCCGAATCGAGCGACGTCAGTTCAATCGGCGGTTAGAGTCGGCCGAACGGGCCACGCCGCGCTGGCCATTCGATTGATTCTGGGCCGACCAAGCCAACAAATGCCGTCCATCCGGGCGACTAAAGCGCGCTAACCCACATGCCGATGAAAGATCGTCAGCAGCGGCGCGCCCGTGCGCCGCCGGGTAGGCGCAATACGCGCTCAACCCACCGGGGAAGGGGACGAGATGACGACGGCTTCCGCCATGATCTCGCGCTCCTCGCCGCGTGTGCGGACCAGGTTTTCGGCACTGGTGATATCGGCGAACCGGGCTCGAATGGGAGCGCTGGCCCAACGGGTCAGGCAGTACGGCGCGAGATTTGTCATCGAGGCGTCGTCGCCTGCAGAGGCCCGGCGCGCCGGCCGGATCGAGGGTTCGCGTGATCTGTGCATAGTTGACGGAACTTCCATCGATGGCCCGATCATTTCTCTGGTCCGAGACCTTCGCGCCCTGGGCTGGAGACGAATCACCGTGCTGACACACCGGAGCGATCCATACGCGGTCAGGGCCGCACTGACGACAGGAATTCGCGGCTTCGTCGTCGCTGCGCCAACTCCCAGCCCTGCGGTGCGACGGTCCGCTATTCCGAGCCAACGCAGCAGAATGCGCCACGCGCCAGACGAGTTGTCCGCCCGCGAACTCGAGGTAATACAGGCCGTAGCCGAGGGTCGATCCAACAAGGAGATCGGCGAAGAACTCGGGTTGTCGGCCCTGACCGTCAAGAGCCACCTCGCTCGCATCGCCCGCAAGATCGGCACCGGGGACCGCGCCGAGATGGTGTGCCTGACGATGCGCTCGGGCTTGATTCGCTGAATCAGGTGGCCATTGATTCGACTTCGGCCGATTCGCCCTCGGCCGATAAATCCACCCCCAGGCCGGAAACGATCGGTTTGTCGGAGCCAGCGGGAGGGGTGCCACCGGTAATCGATGACGATCCAGGGCTTTCAGTAGCGGTCGCGGCTCTGTGGGCCGGAACAGGCCCGATCGCCATAGACGCGGAGCGGGCCAGCGGGTACAGGTACGGCCACCGGGCCTTCCTGATCCAAGTCAGGCGTGCCCAGTCGGGCACGTACTTGATCGACCCGACGGGTGTCCGCGACTTCGGGCCGTTGAGCGCCGCCATGCGACTGGACGAGTGGGTGCTGCATTCGGCGGATCAAGACTTGCCGTGCCTGGCCGACTTGGGGCTGGCGCCGCGCATCCTGTTTGACACGGAACTGGCCGCAAAACTGCTCGGCAAGCCGCGCTTCGGACTCGGCAATCTGATCGAAGACGAACTCGGCCTGACTCTCGCGAAGGAACACTCCGCCGCGGACTGGTCCCGCCGACCTTTGCCCGAACCATGGCTTCGCTACGCCGCCTTGGACGTGGAGTTGCTGATCGAACTTCGGGATC
>JAUYKX010000322.1 GCA_030699055.1 Candidatus Nanopelagicales bacterium | reverse complement strand
ATGCGTCAGGCGGGGCGTTCGCTGCCCGAGTACCGCCGGATTCGTGCCGGCGTGGACATGATCGATAGCTGTCTTGACAGCGAGCTCGTCACAGAGATCACCATGCAGCCGGTGCGGCGCCATGGAGTAGACGCGGCAATCCTGTTCTCGGACATCGTGGTTCCCCTCCACGCAATCGGGGTTGGGCTTTCCATCGAGCCCGGGGTCGGGCCGGTAATCGAGAGCCCGATCCGGACTGCCGCGGACTTGGCTCGATTGCGCCCGCTGGAACCTGACGATGTCGCTCCCGTCCTTCAGGGAGTCAAGAGCTTGGTGGCTGAGCTGGGGGCGACGCCGCTGATCGGTTTTGCCGGTGCTCCGTTCACCTTGGCGTCATATTTGGTCGAGGGGGGACCCAGTCGAAATCACGCCCTGACAAAATCGCTGATGAAGAGCGAGCCTCAGATGTGGCATCAACTGCTTGAGCGACTCGCTGACCTGGCGGGGGAGTTCCTGCGGTTCCAGGTCGAGGCGGGAGCGTCTGTCGTGCAGTTGTTCGACTCGTGGGTCGGTGCGCTGTCGGTCCGGGACTACCGGCAGTACGTGGCCCCTCATTCCGCCCGGGCTTTCGCGGCCGTTGCCGACACAGGGGTTCCCAGGATTCACTTCGGCGTCGGGACCGGTGAACTGCTGGCGGACATGGCGACGGTCGGGGTCGATGTCATCGGGGTCGACTTTCGGATTCCCTTGGATGTGGCCGCACAGCGCACCGGTCATTCGGTGGCCGTGCAGGGGAATCTGGACCCGGCGTTACTCCTGGCCGATTCGTCCGCGTTGTGGCTGGCGGTCGACGACGTATTGGAACAGGCCCGGGGCGTACCCGGTCACATCTTCAACCTGGGCCACGGGATGCTGCCGGCAACCGATCCCGGTGTGCCCGGCGCCATCGTTGAGCGGGTTCATGCCGCCGGTGCCCCTGAGTTTCTGTCCCGTTGATTTGTCCGGTTGATATCGCGCCGGGTACCGGGCGCCGACCTCAGATCTCCGGGAATGCCCGGTCGATGATTCGCCGAACGGGCATTCCGTCGGGGAGCGTGCCGAAAGTGCATCCCGTCCGGGTGGGCGACAGTCGGGTGGCGCAGAAGGAGTCGGAGACGAAGTCCGGAGCATGTTCGAGTAGCAGCGCCGCCTGAGTGATCAGTGTCAGCCGTTCAGCCAACCGTCGGGCGTTCGCCTCGGCGGTGGCCGTCCCCTCGCCGAAAGTCGCCAGCAAGTCATCGAGGGCGGCATCGAAATTCGGGTTCACGCCCCGGGCAATCCCCACAGTGGTCAGCCAGGCATCGAGTGTTTCGGGATTGCGCGCCAGCGCCCGCAATAGATCGAGGGCGTTGACGCTGCCGGAGCCCTCCCACACTGAGTTGACCGGAGCCTCTCGGTACAGCCGAGGCATGGGGGAGTCCTCCATGTAGCCCGGTCCGCCCAGGCATTCGAGAGCCTCCGCCACCATCATTGGTGTGCGCTTGCAGACGAAGTACTTGCCGGCGGGTAACGCGATCCGACGCAACGAGGCCTCGACCTCGGCATCCGCACCAGCCTGTGCTCCCACGGCCCGATCAGTCGCCTGGGCGAGTCGCAGGCCGAGCCAGGTCGCCGCCTCCGTCTCGAGCGCCAGGTCGGCCAGCACGGCTTGCATCAAGGGCTGGTCGCTGAGTAACCGGCCGAAGGCTTGACGGTGGCGAGCGTGCCAAATGGCTTCGACCAAAGCCGCTCGCATGATCGCCGCGGAACCCAGAACGCAATCGAGCCGCGTCGCCGAGACCATCTCGACGATGGTCCGAACACCTCGTCCCTCGTCACCCAGACGCACCGCCCACGTATTCGACAGTTCGACCTCACTCGTGGCGTTTGATCGATTGCCGACCTTGTCCTTCAGGCGCTGGATGCGGAACACATTGCGGGTGCCGTCGTCGAGAACCCGGGGGACGACGAAACACGTCAGCCCACCGGGAGCTTGCGCCAACATCAGATAGACATCTCCCATGGGCGCGGAGACGAAGTATTTGTGTCCGGCCAAGGTGTAGCCGCCGTCATCGGTCGGGGTGGCGACGGTCGTGTTGGCCCGCACGTCGGATCCGCCCTGCTTCTCCGTCATCGCCATTCCGGCGATCAAGCCCGCCTTTCGCTGCGGCGAGCGTAAACCGAAGTCGTAGGTGGCTGAGGCGAGCCCGGGAAGCCAGCGGTCACGGATCGCCGGATCCACGGCCAGGGCAGGCACGATCGCGTAGGTCATCGAAATTGGGCAACCGTGACCGGCTTCAACCTGGGACCAGGTCAGGAAGCCGGCGGCCCGTGTCACGTGGGCGGCCTGATCCTCGCTTGCCCAGGGCGCCGCGTGCAGGCCGGCGGCAACGGCCTGCCCCATGAGTTGATGCCACGCCGGGTGAAAAGACACCTCGTCGATGCGGTTGCCGTGACGGTCGTGCGTGTGGAGAACCGGAAGGTTGACGTTCGCGTCCACCCCCCACTGCCGGGCTTCGACCGAACCGGCCAGGGTTCCCAACTTTGACAGGCCGGTACTGGCAGCGGGGCCCCCGAAGACCTCCACCGCTTCCGCCAGGGCGACATTCGAGCTGAATGCGTCGAAATCGGGCAGCAGGGGTGGTTGATTGATCACAGTGTGGGTGTCGGCGGGAGAAGACCGATACGACGAGGCGGGCAGATCGCTGGGCTGAGGTGTGGATGCGCCACTTGTGTTCATCCCGATACGGTACGACTCGGGATTGGTGCCCTGTTCGAAGGCCCGGTTTGGGCCGGGGTAACCCACCCGGCGTTGTCGGGGTCGCCGTCGGGTTTCCACAGGGGCGGTAGGCGCCTATGGTGGATACCAGCAATTGCCGCACGTTCCGGACATCTGACGGAGGAGGTCGCCGTGCCGCTTTCGGAGCGCGAGCAACAACTGCTCGAGCAGATGGAGCAAGCCTTGTACGCGGAGGATCCACAGTTCGCGACCGCGCTTCGCGAGACCCGCCAGCGGGCGCTCGACGGTCGCCGGCTGGCGTTGGGGGTGTTGGTTGTGTTGGCTGGTCTGGGGGGATTGATCGCCGGGGTGGCCTTGAGTTTCGTTCCTCTGGGTGTGATCGGGTTCTTGGCCATGCTGGGTGGGGTGTTGCTGGGGGCGAAGGCTCTGATTTCGGTGCCCGAGGTTGTCCAGGGTGGCCCGGCGTCCAGTACCACGCCCAAGGCCAAGCGAGAAGCGGGAAGCACGTTCATGGGCAAGATGGAGGGTCGCTGGCGACAGCGGCGCGATGGTGAGCATGCCTGAATCGGGCCTTGTCGCGCTGGCCGACAAGCTCCCTAAACCGGTTGCGTACGTGCTGGCCGGCGGTGCATCGTTCGGAGCCGTGCAGGCTGGCCAACTTCGAGCGTTGGCGAAAACCGATCTTCGGCCGGACATGATTGCCGGCACCTCGGTCGGTTCGCTGAACGGCGCGATTCTGGCCGAGGATCCGGATGGAGCGGCCGATCGGCTGTCGGCAATGTGGTCGACCGTGACTCGTGACGAGGTTTTCGGGACGGCCACCGAGGCGGCGATGAATTTCCTCTCCCGCAAACCCTCGGCGATCCGAAACGACGGTCTGCGAACCCTGGTGGAGCGGGTTCTGTCATCCCGCGATTTCGGCGACCTGGCGGTTCCGTTCACCGCAGTGGCCACCGACTTCAATACGGGCGATGCCGTTGGTTTGCGGTCGGGAGATCTGGTCAGTGCGCTCCTGGCATCGGCGGCGATTCCGGGTGTGTTCCCGATCGTGGAGCGCGAGGGAAAATCACTCGTTGACGGTGGCCTGGTGGCCAACGTTCCGCTGAGTTTCGTTCAT
>JAUYKX010000320.1 GCA_030699055.1 Candidatus Nanopelagicales bacterium | reverse complement strand
TCCTTGCCCTGGTAGCCGGACAGCAACTGGATCACCTGCTGGCGCACGCGATTCAGATCGGCTCCCAACTTGACCAGCACCTGGGCGGCTACTCCCTCACCTTCGCGGATCAATCCCAGCAGGATGTGCTCGGTGCCGATGTAGTTGTGCCCGAGTTGCAGCGCCTCGCGCAGCGACAACTCCAGCACCTTCTTGGCCCGGGGGGTGAAGGGAATGTGGCCACTCGGTGCCTGCTGGCCTTCGCCGATGATCTCCTTGACCTGGAATCGCACGGCCTTGAGCGAAATGTCGAGGCTCTCCAGCGCCTTGGCCGCGACCCCCTCGCCCTCGTGAATCAACCCGAGCAGGATGTGCTCGGTGCCGATGTAGTTGTGATTCAGTTCCCGGGCCTCTTCTTGAGCCAGCACCACCACGCGCCTGGCGCGATCGGTAAACCGCTCGAACATCGCTCACACTCCTACCTGTTGCGGGTGACCCGCACTCTAACCAACAACCTGGGTCCTGGCACCCGGCGAACGGGGACCTGTCGATACCAACATCGGGGAACCCGCGGTCAGTCCGGGAGCACTTCAGCCGTGCGCGAACAGCCCACCGGCCGATATTGTTCGCGAGTGATCAAGCAAACGGTTTCCGACCGCGGATTCAAACCCCGGTGGTCGCTGACGGGAGTTGTCGTCGGCGCGGCAGGTTATGCCGCAGCCCTCGGGCCAACCCTGCTTCCGCGGACCAGCGTGACCCAGGCCCTGGCCGGTTCGGTGATTGCGGCAATCGGCTACGCCGCGGGATCGACCGTTGAATCGATCGTCCGAGCCGGGTCAAGACGGGTTCGCCGGTCTCGGGGCCTTGCGCCGCGAGGACAGCGGCTGGGTACGAGTTGGCGCGCCGGCCTGAGCATCGCCGCCGTGGCCGCCGCGGCCTCCTTGGTTCCGATGGCAGTTGCCTGGCAGGAGGAGCAGCGGGCGGCCACCCTGGTCCCCGGATCGCCACCGTCCACCCCGATGGTGATCGTGCTGTCGATCGTGGTGTCGGGAGGACTCGTCTACGTAGGTCGAGGGCTTCGAGTGCTGACCCGACGGATCGCCCAAACGTTCGTGCGTCGCGGTTGGCGGGTGAGTTCGGCCAATGGCGCCGCGGTGGTGGTCCTGCTGGTCGGATTCGGAGTCGTGGCCGGACTGGGTTTCGCGGGCAGCATCGTCATGTTCAAAAAGGCCAACAATGCGGAACCGGCCGGTCAGGTGCGCCCAATTCTGCCGACTCGATCGGGTAGTCCCGCTTCGCCGATTACCTGGTCCAGTCTGGGCGTCCAGGGGCGATGGTTCATCTCCGAAGGGCCGACCGTCGAACAGATCTCGGCGGTCACCGGCCGAGCGGCCATGGAACCGATCCGGGCGTACGCCGGCATCGAAACCAACGGGGATTCGGCGGCACGTGCGCGGGAGGCGGTCGCGGACTTGGTCCGGGCGGGAGGTCTCGAGCGGTCGCGAATCGTCGTCTACACCCCTTCCACCAACGGCTATGTGGACTCCATCGCGGCCGCGGGAGCCGAGTACGTCGCGAATGGCGACATCGCCTCGGTCTCGATGCAATACACGGTGCTGCCATCGGCCATGAGCATGGTGTTCAACACAGCGGACTCAATCAATGCGGGGAATCTGCTGCTCCAGGCCGCGCGATCCGCCGTGGCCGAACTTCCCCCGGATCGGCGCCCGAAGATCTACGTCTACGGCGAAAGCCTGGGCGCCTACGGATCGATGGCCGCGTTCGACGGAGTCGGAGTCAAGGGCTTCGCCGAAGTGGCCGACGGAGCCGTGTGGGCGGGTCCACCGTTCAACAGTGCCTACTGGTTGCAACTGAACCGGGAGGCGACCGGAGGACCGGCCTGGCAACCGATAGTCGCTGACGGATCCGTTGTGCGATTCGCCGCCAACCCCGCCGGTCTGGCCGAGCCTCCGGCCCCGTGGGGCCCGAACCGGGGCGTATTCCTGCAAAACGCCACCGACCCGGTCGTCTGGTGGTCGCCGGACCTGATCTGGCGGCGTCCCGCGTGGCTCGATGAACCCCGGGGGCCGGATGTGCCCGAGCAGATGGGTTGGCTCCCGTTGGTCACCTTCTGGCAGGTATTCGTCGACATGCCGGCGGCGGGCTCACTGACCATGGCTCCCGGGGTTGGACACAACTACCGACCAACGGTGGGTCCGGCCTGGGTTGCCGTCATGCAGCCCTCCGACTTGGGTCCCGACCAGCAGTCGCGGATGCAGGCGGATCTGGACGCGATCGTGTTGCACTGAGCTGAATCGCATTGAACTGAATCGAGCGGGACGCCAAACACCATGTGGAGCTTTCGATGAAGAGCAGCAGCCGGGCAGGCGGGACCTCGCCAGCTGACGAATCCACCAATGTCGGCCTCATGTCGGCTGCCGCACTCGGTGTCGGCGGCATGATGGGTGCCGGCCTCTATACGCTCCTCGGCCAGGCAGCGGCGGCGTCCGGCACGTGGCTACCGGTCGCCTTTCTGCTTGGCGCCCTGGTAGCCAGCCTTTCCGTCTACTCCTACGCCCGCTTCGGTGCGAAATTCCCCAGCGATGGCGGCGCGGCCCAGATGTTGGTTCAGGGGCTTGGCCGAACGACCTGGTCCGGCGGCCTTAACGTATTCCAGTTCTTCGCCTACCTCGCGGCCACGGCGCTGTATGCGGCAGGCTTCGGTGAATACGTCCTGGCTCTGGGAGGTGATGCGCTTCCGAGTTGGGCCAACCAGGCGGCCGGGATCGCCGTAGTCGCCATGTTCACCCTGGTGAACATGATCAGCACAAAGTTGGTCGGACGAGCGGAGTCATTGATCGTCGGAGTCGAAATCGCGATCCTGATTGCCCTGATCACGCTTGGGATCTTCAAGGCGGATCCGAGCTTGATGAGTTCTCAGAGCCTGCCGGGTGGCCCCGTCGGAATCGTGGTCGCGGCCGCTCTGCTCTATGTGACCTACCAGGGTTTCGGTGTGGTGGCGAACGCTTCGGGCTCCATGCGCAGACCAGGGCGGGAACTGCCTCGCGCGATGTTCCTCTCACTGGCCATCGTCACCGTCATCTACCTGGCCATCAGCACCCTGGTGGTAATGCTGTTGCCCGTCGGGGTCATGGAAACCGACGCCGGGCATGTTCTGGCGAACGTCGGCCAGGCGATTGCGGGGCGGGCCGGTTTCGTCGCCATAGCCATAGCCGCCCTCCTGGCGACCTCCTCGGCAGTGAACGCCACCTTGTTCGCCGCCTCCAATGTGGGCCGGAATGTGGCCGAAAACCGGCAACTGTCGGCAGCCCTGACCGCCACGCTGTGGCGCAACGGTTCCGTTGCCCTGGTCGGCTCGGGGATCACCGTGGTGATCCTGGTGCTGGTGTTTCCCCTGAGTGCCATCGGGCAACTAGCAAGCCTGGGATTTCTGCTCGTCTACGCATCGGTCAGCCTCAGTCACCTGCGGGTCCGGCGGGAGACCCACGCCAAGCGAAGCGTGTTGATCGCCGCGATAGTTGCCAATATGGTGCTGTTCACCATCCTTCTGGCCCACACGATCCGATCACAGACCTCGAGCGCCGTGGCCTTGGCCGTCGCCCTTATCGGCTCGTTCGTCTTCGAGTGGCTTTACCGGCGGCGTCTGGCCCGAAGAAGTTCATCGGCATCATGACGGGGTCCACCCTCACCCTGATGGACTGCACCGGTAGGCACCGGTAGGCCAACTTCCGCGAAACTGAA
>JAUYKX010000315.1 GCA_030699055.1 Candidatus Nanopelagicales bacterium | reverse complement strand
GGCGGCCTGGCCTCCGCCCCCTTCGGTGGAGTGGGCAATTCAGGCATGGGCGCCTATCACGGCAAAGACGGCTACCTCGCATTCACCCACCGCAAGACCGTCCTCGCCCGAACCACCAAGTTCGACATTCCTTTCCGCTATCCCCCGTACACCGGCGGCAAGGAACGTGTGCTGCGAGCACTGCTCTGACCGTGCGAAGCTCTGTGCGACCGAGACAGACCCCTGAACCAGATCCCATGAGCGAGCGTTGGGAGTTGGTTCCCAGTCCCCTGGGAGACCTGCTTCTGGTGGGAGATCGGTTCGCCGTCACCGAGGTCCGGTTCACCCAGTCACCTGAGCGGCCAGATCAACCGGGCCGGGCCCCGGCGCACCCCGTGGCGGCCGACCCGGACTCAAGGGGCTTCACTGAACCAACCCGGGCCATGGCCGACCAACTAGCGGAGTATTTCGCCGGTCGGCGCCGGCAGTTCGACGTTCCTGTCCGACTGCGGGGCACGCCGTTCCAGCGGGCTGTCTGGGACGCTCTGCGCCGGATTCCTTACGGCGAAACCTGGTCATACGGCCAAGTCGCCAGGCTCATCAACCACCCGCGCGCCTATCGGGCCGTGGGGACGGCCAACAACCGCAACCCATTGGTGATCGTTATCCCGTGCCATCGCGTCGTGTCATCGCGGGGAGTGCCTGTCGGGTTCGGTGGCGGTTTGAATCGGCAGGAGCAACTGCTGCACCTTGAAACCCTGAGCACGGTTCCCGCCGAGCCCGGAGACTCTCCGCCGCATTTCTAACCCCACGTTGGACCAACGGGGGGTGACAATCGGGTCTAATTCCGCCACCATGTGCTCATTACGTGTATCTGCCGCGATGTCGGTCAGTGACAGATGACCACGCGAAAACCACCTTGGGAGGTCGAGATGAGGATTTCCAGGATCCTGGAGGCGAAGGGAACCTTCGTCGCCACTGTGCCATCGGACTGCCCGATCACCGAGTTGTTGTCCAAGTTGGCAGAGCATCGCATCGGCGCGGTGCTCGTGGTTGATGGCGAGGGCGAAATACGCGGAATGGCCTCCGAACGCGATGTGGTGCGAGCGTTGAACGTGGACGGAGCGGAGGTGCTCGCCCGGCCCGTGGCTTCCCTGATGACGGATCTCGTTGCCACCTGCACGCCGTCGTCGACCATCGAGGAGATCGCGGTCGTGATGACCGAGAATCGGGTCCGGCACGTACCGGTGCTCGATGACGAGGGGAAGCTACTAGGCATCGTGAGTATTGGCGACGTGGTCAAGGCTCGCATCGACCAGCTGGAGCATGACCGGAAAACGTTGATCGACTACATCACGAGTTGAGCGAACCTTCGCTCGACTCCTGGTGAGGGTCAGTTCTTATCGGTCATCGGAGAGAGCCGGTGAAGGCAGGGTGGCCGCGTTGTACTCGACCAGGCGCCACGGCGGCCGGCGGGGAACATCCGGAAATCGCTCCGACGGCCCGTCCGCCAGGGCACCGAACCCGGGGCGATTCCCACCGGTCTCAGCCAGAACACACCACGCGCAATTGCTCAGTACACCGAGAATCCCCCAATTGGCCACCGGCAGTCCGAGCAGGCTGCCAATCGCCGCCCGGGCCGAGCCACCATGCGTGACGATTACCAGCGCTCCGTCAGGCGGCACCGGGCTCAGCGCGTCCTCGATCGCCGCCGACATTCGGGCAGCCACCTCGCTGCGTCTTTCCCCACCACCGGGCCGCAGGTCCGAGCCGGCCGCCCAGGCGGCCAACGCCCCGTATTCCAAATTTTCGATCTCCGGGCGGGTGAGGCCCTCCCAGATCCCCGCGTTGGTTTCCCGCAGCCGACTGTCCACCTGAACGGGCAAACCCACCCGCTCGGCCAGGGCCGCCGCCGTTCGCCTCGCGCGATACAGATCCGAACTGACGATGCGATCAGGCTTCATCCCGGCCAGCACGACCGCCGCCCGTTCGGCCTGGAGCACACCTTCGGCGTCGAGCTCGACATCGCTGTGGCCTTGGAACCGGCGTTCGGCGTTCCAACGGGTTCGACCATGACGCCACAGGACCAGTCGCCGCCCGGCTCCGGCGTTCACGATTCCGCTCCGAGGTCGAGCTTCGGGCAGTCTTTCCAGAGCCGTTCCAGTGAGTAGTGTTCCCGCGCCTCCGGCTGCATGAGGTGAATGACCAGGTCTCCGTAGTCCAGCAGAACCCAGTCCCCGTCGCGCTCACCCTCCCGCCGCACCACACCTCTGCCGTGGCGAGACAACTGTTCCTCGATGTTGCGCGCGACAGCCACCGCCTGCCGTTCGTTGTCCGCCGTGCAGATCAGAAATACCTCGACCAAAGCGATCCGGTCCCCCACATCGAAGGCAACCAGGTCGCGCGCCATCTTCGCCTCGGCCGCCTCGGCCGCCAGCCGGGCGAGTTCTTGCACGTCGGGCTTCGATTCGGTATTCGCCGAACCCGACTCAGCACCACCTGACTCGGTAACAACTGTCACCGCGCACCCCCGGTTAGCGACCGGGCCGATGTCGCCGATCCCCGGTGCGCACTCGGGTCAGCTCGATTGACAGTCGGCGTCAGCGTGTGGCTGGGGCTGGGGCCCGCGGTGGGACCGCCATCCGGTGAGACCGGAACTACGTCCGACCCAGCCCAAATCGCCGCGGTCACACCGGCG
>JAUYKX010000299.1 GCA_030699055.1 Candidatus Nanopelagicales bacterium | reverse complement strand
TGACGACCCGCCCGCCGATGAAGTCGGGACCACCGGCTGCCGTCACGACAGAAGCCGCGCCCGGCACCGATCAACACGTTGATCGCCGGGCGGGCTGAGATGCACGGGCGGCCGGATCCGGTAGACCTCGCGGATCGGGTGTTCACGGATCGCCCGTCAGCGTTCGGCTCGAGCGGATCCGCTCTGTTCCAGCGCCTCCAATAACTGATTCCACGCCGGGCCGGACCAGCGGGAACCCGTTCCCCTGATCTCGACGGTTCGCAGCTCTTCTGAATCCTCCCCGTCGACCGGTTCGATCCGGACCAACAGCATCGAGTCGGCGAACTGCTCCACCCGACCCACCCCCCACTCGGCGACCATCGCCCCGGTCTCCATCTCCGACTCGAGATCCAAGTCGTCCAGATCAGCACTCGAACCCAGCCGATAGGCGTCGACATGGATCAGCCCCACGCCAGCGCCGTCACCTCCGCCACCGCCCCCGTCCAGTCCGGGCTCATGGGTCCGGGCGATGACGAACGTGGGACTGGAGACCGGGCCGGAAACGCCCATGCCCGTCGCGATGCCCCTGGTCATGGTGGTCTTGCCCGCTCCCAGACCTCCATCGAGCACCACCAGATCACCGGCCCGCAACCCCGATCCGATCACGCGACCGATGGCAACCGTGACGTCCGCGGTCGGCGAACGCAGGCGAATCGACCGGTCGAGGGCACCAGATTCAGGTGTTCTTTCCATCAAACCCGTTCTCCCACCCACGGGCACGAACTCGCTCCACCAGACCGATCAGGTGTGCATTCACCTCGGGCCACCGCTCAAGCATCAGCATGTGACCGGTGTCTGGCAACAGAACGAGTTCCGCGTGAGGAGCGTGACGGACGATTTCGTGGGAGTGATCCGGCGTGGTGATTCGATCAACATCCCCGACCATGACCAGGGTCTCGATTCCCGCCAGTTGGCGTGCCGCCCCCGGCTCTTCGAATCCCTCGACCGCCTCGAAGAACTCCGCGATGACATCCACCGGCGTCGACGAAACCATGTCGGCGACGAACTGGGTCAGGGCGGGCGAGGCCTGGGAACCGAAGCTGTAGCGCTTCGTCAACAGGTACGTGAGATCACCGGCTCGCCTTCTACCAGCCTCCACCAAGGCCTGGTTACCGGTGGCCACCTCAAGTGCCGAAGGAATAACCCGATGCAGCGCCATCCCAATAGGTTCGGGCAATCCCAGCGGCGCCTCGGACAAACCACCGGACGTCGTGGCCAGCAGCGCCACCCCGGCGACGTGGCGGGTGAAGAACTCGGGTTCGCGCGCAGCCAGGCTAAGCACGGTCATGCCCCCCATCGAGTGGCCTACCAGCACCACTGGTCCGGTTGGAGAGATCGCGTCGATCACCGCCCGCAGGTCGGAACCGAGTTGGGCAATGGTGGTTCGATCCGGATGACCGCGAAACGACAGACCGTGCGCCCGCTGGTCCATGAACGCCAGTCGACCGAGCGAATACAGGTCCCGCCGTTGGTAGTGCCAGCAATCCTGGTTGAGGCCATAACCGTGCACGAACAGGATCGTCAAGTCGGCCGGAGCGGGGGCCGGAGGCTCATCCACCTCCACGTGAATGATCACGCCGTCGTCGGCGAGCACGTCGACCTGTTCACCGCGCAGCAGACCGAACGGCTCCCGGGACACGGGATCGGGGCGAAAACGCCTGCCGACCACGGCCTCCTCGACCCCCAAGCCGATGGCCACCCCGGCTGCCACCAACGCGGCCAGTCCGGCACCGCGTCCGAATTTAGAGGCCATCAGCCCTCCCCCGAATACTGTCGACGAATCCGCGGACCGACGCTGGTAACCACCTCGTAGGGAATCGTGTCGCAGGCATCAGCCCAGTCATCGACCGTTGGCTCACCGTGGTTCCCGGGTCCGAACAAGACCGCGATATCCCCAGCGGCACATTGGTCATCACCCACGTCGACGACGAACTGATCCATGCAGATCCGACCGGCCACCGGCCGGCGACGCCCGGCCAACAACACGGGTCCTCGACCCGAGGCCCGGCGGTGGATGCCTTCCGCGTAGCCCAAGGGCAACAGCGCCAGGGTCGTCTCCCGCTCGGTGACGTACTCGTGACCATAAGAAACGCCGGACCCGGCCGGCACTCGCTTGGCGACTGCCACCCGAGTCGACAGAGTCATCGCCGGGCGCAGGCCCAAGTCGGCAGCATTGCCGACCTCGGGACCGGGAGAAATTCCGTACACGCTGATCCCCGGTCGCACGAGATCAAACCGGGCATCCGGAAGCGCGAACGTGGCCGCCGAATTTGCCAGGTGTCTCAACTGCGGACGAATGCCGACGGCTTCGGCCGCAGCGCACGCATCGTTGAACCGGCTCAATTGGGCGGCAACCGTGGGGTGAGTCGGGCTGTCCGCATAGGCGAAGTGCGACCACATCCCCACGATCTCGATCGCACCTCGATCGACCTCGACGGTGGCCGCCTCCAACATGGCGGGCCATTCAGCAATCGAAACCCCGTTGCGACCCAATCCCGTGTCAACCTTGAGATGGACCCGGGCGGTTCGACCCAGCCGACGGGCAGCATCCGCTATTTCCCTCAGCATCCAAGCCGCGCCGACTCCCAGATCGATCCGCTCCGCTATCGCCGTCGCGAAGTCCTCTCCCGGGGCAAATAACCAGGCGAGCACCGGCCCCTGGTCACCGGCGGCACGAAGCTGCCGGGCCTCGGCCAGCAGTGCGACACCCAACCAACCGGCACCAGCCTGGCGGGCCGCGCGCGACACAGGGATCAGCCCGTGCCCATAACCATCGGCCTTCACCACCGCCATCAGCTCGGCTTGTCCCGCCACCTCTCTCAGTCGATGGACGTTCGCCCGGATCGCCGCCAGGTCGATGTCGATCCACGTTGGCCCGGCGGCAGCGGCGACTGAGTCGCCGGTGGCGCCCGAGCTCACGATCCAACCTCCGCCACGGCCGCCTGGACGTGATCCAAGACGTCGGGAGCTGTGACCGGGCCGCCCGAGGCTGCCGCCAACTGCCCCGCTCGACCGTGCAGCATTGCCGCGACCGCCGTCACCTGTGCCGCGGCTTCGATGTCCAGACCGCGCCCGGCGTTGGCCGCCAGCATCGATCCGGCCAGCCCCGACAACACATCTCCGCTGCCTGCGGTGGCGAGCGCGGAACTGCTGACCGTATTCGCCCAGACCCGGCCGCCGGGCTCGGCCACCAGCGTGATCGAGCCCTTCAGCAACACAACGGCGCCCAGTTCCCGGGCGGCAGCCGCCACAGCCCCCCGCCGGTCGGACCCAACCCGGAAGCCGAGGCGTTCGAACTCCCCCTCGTGAGGGGTGAGCACTGTGACGCGCCCTCGGGCCCAGCGGGCGCCCAACGCCCGACGCAACCGATCGTCGTGGGCGATCATTGTCAGACCATCGGCATCGACCAACACCGGCACCGGCGTTTCCAACACCGCTTCGAGCTGAGCCCGCGCCCGCTCATCGGTACCGGCTCCGGGCCCGAAAACCCAGGCCTGAACCTTCCCGACACCCACCGGTCCACCCGGATGCGGCACCACATCCGGCCAGCGGGCGATCACGGCTTCGACCGCAGTGCCCGCATAGCGCACCATCCCGACCCCACCCAGCCGAGCCGAGCCCGTACACAGGACGCCCGCCCCGGGGTACTGCGTCGAGCCGGCCACCACGCCGACCACGCCCCGCGTGTACTTGTCGTCCAGCGGACCCGGTCGGCGGGTCCAACACGCCGCGTCGAGATTGTCCACCTGGGTCAGCACTCCGGCGGCGGGCAACCAGGGAGTGATACCGATGTCGATCACACGAACATCGCCGGCCTGCTCGGCCCCGGGCATCAGCAGCAGCCCGGGTTTCAGACACCCGAACGTCACGGTGACGTCAGCCGAGATGACCCCGTGGGGGTCTGGAATTGCCCCGGTGTCCGCTTCGACCCCGCTGGGTAAGTCGGTAGCAATCACGATGGCGTCGGAAGCCGCGGCGACGATCGCCAAGTCCGCGGCCAAATCACGCAACCCACCGCGACCGCCGATTCCGAGGATGCCGTCAATGACCAGGTCCGCGTTGATAATTTCGGTGATCGCTTCGTCAGCCAGCGGGCCACCGCCGCCGCCCGACGGATCCAGCAGCCGACCTCCATTGCGGACCAGGGAAGCGAGACCACCCTCGTGACAATCGACGCTGCCGCCGGACGACACGGGGATGACCACGACGCGCGCCCCGCGCCGCGCCAGCGAGGCGCCGGCGAACAGGGCATCGCCGCC
>JAUYKX010000328.1 GCA_030699055.1 Candidatus Nanopelagicales bacterium | reverse complement strand
CCGATACGCGACGATCCCGGCAGGTGCCTCCTTGATCGGCTCCACCCTCAGCACGCTTCCGGGCAGCAACTGAGGTAGCGGACTCGGTGGCGTGAAGAACTCTCCGGGATCGCGCCGTTCGTTTGAGGACAGCTCCGGGTAGCTGCCCAAGTCGGTGTCGAGTTGCGGAATGTGGAGCCCGGGGCTGCCGGAGAGTGTGCTGGGTCCCGTGGTGGCGAGCAGTGCCGCGGAAAGCGCACCGACCACCAGGGTGACCAGGACCGCAATCACGCGGAATCGCGACGAATCACGCATCCGAAACCTTTCCGTTGGTACCGATCCGACTGATCAACGACCGAAGGCTAGCGATCAAAGGGAGCGGTTGTCAGTTCGACTACTCCCCCGGCGCCGCTTCGTCGGTGGACGGCGGCAAAACGGGGTCTGGGATGGGGTCTGGAAGGGGGTGTGGAAAGTGGGCTGGAAGCGCAGCCCTTACCTCGTCGAAGCGAGTGCAGCAGGTATCGACGAGTCGCTCGAGCAGCGACGTGAGCGCCGTCAGATCCCGGTGATCCCAGTCGGTGAACATGTAATCCAGTGCCCAGGTGCGGGTGGCGGTGCCTTCGGTCACCACAGCTCGACCGGCTTTGGTGAGGCTGACGTTTTTTCGTCTCCGATCTTCCGGGTCTGGTGATCTGACGACCAGACCCTCGACCTCAGCGGTCTTCACCAGCCGGCTGGTTGTCGAATGCTCGATATTCAAAGCCGTAGCCAACTCCGCCACGGTCGGTTGTTCGCCAGGATGTTCGGCGATTGCCAAGCAGGCGAGAATCTTGGCGAGGTCGACCGATCTACCCAAGGCGGCTATCGGTATCGAACTCAACGGTGGCCGGATGATGAGCCGGCGCAATTGCCGGAGACATCTGTCCAGATCAGCTATGACGTCCGCGTCGTGGTGCATGTCCCGATCTCCGTGTCCCCCGGTCCTACTCCGAACCTGTGAGCATAGCCGACGAAAAGCATGTGCTACACATGTGTTTTGAAGCATCGCCGATGTTCGGTGGTATACGGCAGTCAGCCGATAGCTAGTCCGTAGTTAGTCGGTAGTTAGGAGCAGTCAATGGGCCCGGTATCGCGTTGGGCGGTCAATCACCCGAAGCTTGGGTTGCTCGCCTGGTTTGTCGGGGTGTTGGCCGTAGGCGGCCTGGCTTCCGGCCTCGGGGGCAGCTACAACAACTCATTCTCGCTGCCCGACACTGAGTCCAGTCGAGCGCAGCAGCTGTTGGAGCAGATTCCCGGAGCCAAGGATTCGTTTGGCGCCGCCACCGCCAAGGTCGCCTGGAAATCCGAGTCGGGAGGCGTCACCAGCCCGGCGGTGGCCGGGGCGGTGACCGGCACTCTGACGAAGATCTCGCAGGTTCCCGGGGTCTCCTGCGTAATCGGCCCTTACGGTCCACCGCTCGGCTCGGAGTGCCCGAAGTCGACCAACGGCCAGGCACCGGCTCAGAACGCCGGGAATGCGGAAATGTCTCCGACGGCGGCGAAGGCGATGGCGGGTCTGGCACCAGCCGGGATGAGCGTGGATCAAAAGATCGGCTATGCCACGGTGACCTTTCGGGGAACGAGCTCGGACGTGCCCGCAGCAGACGCTCTAGCGGTCATCGACGACGTGACGGAACTCAACGCGCAACCGGACATCACGGCTGGGGCCGGAGGCTACGCCCTCGAGGCTGCCGAACATGAGCCACCCAGCAGCGAGGGAATCGGCGTCACCGTCGCTTTGATCATCCTGTTGTTCACCTTCGGGTCTTTGGTTGGGGCGTTCCTGCCCGTGATTTCGGCCGTGTTGTCGCTGGCCGCGGGTCAGGGCCTGGTGTTGATCACTGCCCGATTCCTCGATGTCGCCACGTTCGCCCCGACCCTGGCCGCCATGATCGGCCTGGGGGTCGGGATCGACTATTCGCTGTTCGTCATCAATCGCTACAAGCAGGCGCTCGATGTCGGTCGCGAGCCTCGCGCGGCAGCGTTGGAGTCCGTGCGGACCGCCGGTCGAGCGGTCGTGTTCGCGGCCATAACCGTGATCATCGCCCTACTCGGACTCTTCGTGTTGCGGATTGACTTCTTCCAGGGTTTGGCCGTGGCCGCGGCCGCCACAGTGATCATGATGATGATCGGGGCAACCTTGTTGTTGCCGGCTGTGCTGTCCTTGCTGGGTCGTCGCGCTTTCGCGATCCGGATGCCCTGGGCGCGAAAGTCCCGACAGGGTGGTGGCGGCCGGGGTTTCGCCCGATACGGACAGTGGCTTGAGCGGCGTTACCGAGTGTTCGGCGCGCTGGCCGTCATCGTGCTGGTGGTGATCGCCCTGCCTGCCGCTTCGTTGCGGCTGGGTTTCACCGATGACGGGAACAAGGCCGAGGGCAAGTCGGCCCGCGTCGCCTACGACCTGCTGGCCGAAGGATTCGGGCCGGGGATCAACGGCCCGTTCGTCATCGCCGTAGAGACGACGCAGCCGGGGGACAACGCTGCCGTCGCCCAGCTGGCCGGGGCCGTGCGGACCGACCCGGGTGTGGCGGCCGTGGTCGCCATGCCGCTCAGCCCCGACTCGAACGTGACCGCTATTCAGATTGTTCCCACCAGTGCCCCGCAGGACGAGGCCACGATGGAGTTGCTCGACCGCCTGCGTGAGCAGGTGATCGTGGAGAACACCAGCTCCGGGTCCGCGCAGGCGTTCGTCGGTGGTACGCAAGCGATCACATCCGACTTCACCAAAATGATGGCGACAGCCCTGCCCGTGTTCTTGGTAGTCGTGATCGGTTTGGGATTCCTGGCCCTGGTCGTGCTGTTCCGTTCCCTGCTCGTGCCGCTGACCGGCGCAATCACCAGCCTGCTGTCGTTGTCAGCGGCGATGGGCCTGACGGTTGCCGTATTCCAGTGGGGCTGGCTCGCCGATGTCGTCGGCTTGACCAGTACTGGACCGATCATGCCATTCCTGCCGGTGATGGTGTTCGCGATTCTGTTCGGCCTGTCGATGGACTACCAGGTCTTCCTGGTCAGTCGAATGCAGGAGGAATGGGGCCACACCAAAGACAACCGTCAGGCCGTGCGGAGGGGTCTGGCCGCCTCGGGTCGGGTCGTGGCAATAGCTGCGGCGATCATGTTCAGTGTGTTCGCGGCCTTCATTCTCGGTGCGGACCCGACGATCAAGCTGTTCGGCTTGGCTCTGGCCACCGCTGTGCTGTTCGACGCCTTCATCGTCCGCTTGGTGGTGGTCCCGTCGATCATGTATGCGTTCGGCTCGGCTAACTGGTGGTTCCCCGCCTGGCTGGAGAAGTTGCTGCCAAGGGTTGCGGTTGAATCCGATGAGGACGTCGCCTTCGAGGAGGCCGAAATCGAAGACGTGCCCGATGAGGACATCAGGGTCTGAGCGCAGCCGTCTTCGCCCAGGGACCGCGTCCGGCCGAGTTGAGGCCGGCGACTCTGAGCCGGTAGACCTTGCCGGGCGTGATACCGATTCGGAACTTGCGACTCGC
>JAUYKX010000321.1 GCA_030699055.1 Candidatus Nanopelagicales bacterium | reverse complement strand
CCACCGCCGACAGGCTCAACCGGAACCCACAGTGGAAAAGCTGGCCCAAGCCAGCGGAACAACCACGTCCCCAGCCCCCACCAAGATCAAATCACTGGACCAAGATCACAACCCGAAACGCTCCACGGATTCAGGCTTAGGCCCATTCGGGTCGACGATCGCATTTGCGAGCGTGGCGAGGTCATGATCACGTCCCACCAATTTCGCCCGATGATTGAACCGCTTCGCTTCGTCGAGTAAGGGTCCGTAGAAGTCCTCCACACTAAGAAACACGTCCGAACCCGCTATGGGCAAGAACGCGCGCCGCACCTGCGTGCCGAAGTGGGCGTCCAAAAGTGTTCGAGCCTCGTGCAACGGCAGTGTTCGAACTAGATTGCTGAGATCGTTCTGATCCCAGATCTTCCAACCAGGATGCTTTGCAGCCTGAGTCCGCGCTTTCGCATCCGCGATGCGGGAGAAGACGACAACATGGTGCTCGGCTTCGACGTTCGTATCCGAGATGATCTTCTTAACGTTCGCCTCTGTCAGTTTGAGCTGTTCCTTGCACTGCCAGGTGGCCTGGGTGCCATCGTCATATCGTCCAAAGTGATCGATACCTTCTTGCTTTTGTCCCGCCTTGCCGTGGCGCGAGGATTCGATGAGTCTCGGAGACGCATTCGGAACTAGCCTCAACCGCACAAGTAGGTCGTCGAGGAACGCCTCAAATTCGTTCCAACCCATACCAGCACTTGGCAGTGAACTAGAACTGGTCACGTTCTGCTCCTGTATGACCTCGTGTCATCAAACATCGAACCAGCCGGGTGAGGCCCGTGTAGCCCGTCCTCACCCGGCAAACGAAATCCTTCCCCCGCTGTCTGCTTACGCTGACAATCGGTCTGCTACCGATGACAATTCGTCTGTTACAAGCGGCAATCCTGGCTACTCGGGATGACAGTTCACATCAGCTGCACCCGGACGTCGAGCCGCACCCCTCGCACACGTAGCAACTGCCCGAGGGGCGCATCTTGATCCCGCACGAGAAGCACAGCGGGGCGTCGGCGGCCTTGCCCCTGAGCGCCTCGAGCAACTCCATCGACGAATGCACGCCGGCCGGAGGAGCACCGGCCGGAGGAGCCCCGGCCGCACCCGGCTCCGCCGGAGACCCCGGCGGCAACTCCGTCGCCCGACCGGGCTCGTAAGCCGACCCGGACACCTGGGCCTCCCGCTCGTCAGCCGTGAAGATCCCCATCGACTCGCGAACCTCGAACGGCAGGAAGTCCAGGGCCAGCCGACGGAAGATGTAATCCATGATCGACTGAGCCATGCGGATGTCCGAGTCGTCCGTCAACCCTGACGGTTCGAACCTCATGTTGGTGAACTTCTGCACGAACTGCTCCAGCGGAACCCCGTACTGCAGCCCGATCGAGATGGCGATCGAAAACGCGTCCATCATCCCGGCCAGCGTCGAACCCTGCTTGCTCATCTTCAGGAAGATCTCGCCCAGCCCGTTGTCCGGATAACTGGACGCGGTCATGTAACCCTCGGCCCCGCCGACACTGAACGAAACCGTCCGCGCTGGACGCGACTTCGGCAGCCGCTTGCGCACGGGCCGCGGCTCCGGTTCCTCCTCCGCCGCCTTCGGCCCGTTCTTACCCTCACTCAGCGGCTGGCCGACCTTGCAGTTGTCCCGGTAGATGGCGAGCGCCTTCAGACCCATCTTCCAGCCCGCCAGGTACAACTCCCTGACGTCGACCACGGCAGCCGATTCGGGCATGTTGACCGTCTTCGAGATCGCCCCGGATAGGAACGGCTGGACGGCCGCCATCATCCGAACGTGACCCATCGGCGTGATGGAACGCGAACCCATCGCGCAGTCGAACACCGAGTAGTGCTCGGGCTTGAGGCCGGGCGCGTCCACCACGTCGCCGTGTTCGCCGATGTGTTCGATGATCGCCTCGACGGTCTCCTCCGGATACCCGAGCCGCCGCAGGGCCCGGGGCACCGTCTGGTTGACGATCTGCATCGACCCGCCGCCGACCAGCTTCTTGAACTTCACCAGGGAGAAGTCCGGCTCGATCCCGGTCGTGTCGCAATCCATCATGAAACCGATGGTTCCCGTGGGGGCCAGCACGCTGGCCTGGGCGTTGCGCCACCCGTTCGCCTCGCCGATGCGCAGGCAGTCGGCCCAGGCGGTGGTGGCGACGGCCAGCACGTCACCGTCGAGTGACCCGACGGATCGCACCTCGTCGGTGGCGGCGGCGTGCTTGCGCATCACGCGCGAGTGGGAGCTCGCGTTGAGCGCATAGCCCTCGTACGGCCCCACCACGCCGGCCAACTCGGCCAAGCGCCGGTAGGCGGTTCCGGTCATCAGGCTCGTGATCGCGGCGGCGAACGCCCGCCCGGCCTCCGAGTCGTAGGCCAGGCCGCACGCCATCAGCAGGGCGCCCAGGTTCGCGTATCCGATGCCCAGCTGCCGGAACCGACGCGTCGTCTCGCCGATCGACTCGGTCGGGAAATCGGCGAAGCAGATCGAGATGTCCATGGCCGTGATGACGAACTCGACGGCCCGGGCGAACCGGTCGGCGTCGAAGGTGCCGTCGTCGCGCAGGAACTTCAGCAGATTCAGGCTGGCCAGATTGCAGGACGAGTTGTCGAGGGACATGTACTCACTGCAGTTGCGGACCACCAAGCCATTTGCCGTGTACGAATGGTTGCGCGGTTCGGAGAGGTTGTAGGTGAGTTCGTGACCTTCATCGGTGCGCTCAACCAGCCTGACCGAGGTCGTCGTCCGGTACGCCCCTTTGACGCGGCCCGAAACGAGATCGCGCAACAGGCCCTGTTTGCGTGACAGCGAGAACCCGATTTCAGCCGCGAAGCGATCCACCGACTCCCCGGAAATCCGCAGGTCGTAGCTCGCGGACTTCCCATACGTAACGGTCGTCCCGTCTTTCCGGGTGTGGCTGAAAGCCCCTTCAGCACTTTCACCAGGACCGTTATAGATGCGGCTGAAGATCCCGAACGTAGTCAGCAGGCGCTGCACATCCTGCAACAGCTCGCGCGATGCCGAGCCGAGCCCGACATAGGCACCCCGATCGCGATCGGCGATCACTGTTCCGTCGGCGTCGAATAGCCCCTGCAGGAAAGCCGCCAAAACCTCCGGCGGTGCCTGGAAGATACTGAAAGGCGCGCGCTTGGCCGCGGCCTTGACCGGTCGGACACCGATCTCCGACACCCACCGGTGGTGAACGCGGCGCGTCAGTCGCAATTGAGCGGTGCCATTTGCCTGCTCGGACACCTTCGGCGCTCTGCCTCCGTTGAGCTGCGCGACAAGCTCCAGATGGCGCGGCAGCACCTCCTGCCGGTCGTCAACCGAACCGTAGATCGTGCTCACAATCCCGGACGAAGTACAGCCATCGCCGACCAACCAGCCGATGTAATGCCCGAGTTCGACGGACCATTCCTCCGGCAGAGATACCGCCGACACCGACTCCCGATGACCCCGAGCGCGCACAGTTTCGTCAACCGGCAGATGCCACGAGGCATTGATCGCCGGTGTCGGAATGTTCACGGTGCGAACCAGATCGTCGTCGGTCAGTTCCTCCGCGGCGACATATCCGCGATTCTCGGTGAACAACTTGTGTCCGGGTGTGCAACGGACTTCCATTCCGTTCGAGAAACGGAGCCGAACGATCGGATTCACGCCGGTGATCATGAAAGCATCCGGCGACGACAGCACCGTCGCCTCGCGTGGCTCGTCCGGGTTGGTCGCATCATGCGTCCACACCTGAAACTGTTCCCCGGCGTTCGTCCGGGCAATCAGTTCCTTGAAGGCGATCAGACCCCTATCCGTGGCGACCAGCGTGTCACCCGTAAAGCACGGGTTGGAAGCGGTGATCCGACCCGACTCGGCATTGGTGTGCCAGTCGTTGATCGTGTCGTCGTAATGGATGCGGGGGTCGGCGCAGGCCCAGGCCGCCTCGCTCAGCTTGTCGAACAGCTTGCGCGCGTCGACGGTCTCGATGACCTCGCCGTTCGTCCGCCCGCGAAGGCTGAACTCTCCCCCGCCCTCGACGGCCCGCATGAACTCATCGGACACCCGGACCGAGTTGTTCGCGTTCTGGTACTGGACGCTGGAGATGTCCTTGCCGCCCAGGTCCATGTCGAACCCGGCGTCCCGCAGCACCCGGATCTTCTCTTCCTCGCGCAACTTGGTTTCGATGAACTCCTCGATGTCCGGGTGATCGACGTCGAGTACGACCATCTTCGCCGCCCGCCTGGTCGCCCCGCCCGACTTGATCGTCCCGGCCGAGGCGTCGGCGCCGCGCATGAAGGAAACCGGACCGCTGGCGGTTCCCCCCGACGAGCGCAGCA
>JAUYKX010000304.1 GCA_030699055.1 Candidatus Nanopelagicales bacterium | reverse complement strand
CGAATTTGATGTCCCACGACTCGATGCGGCTGTCGCAGATCTCGATCGCCGCGACGGCGTAGTCGATCGCGCCGCGGACCTGGGCGCTGTCCAGTGGCCCGTCCACAAGGTCGGCGCCGAGCACGAAGGCCACTTCCGCTTCGACCTTGGGCTGGATCAAACGGCTCATGGGGATGACGCCGCCCGCCGGGAACTCCATGTCGGCGTACAGCACGCCGAGGTCGGGCTGGTCGACGCCGAGCTGCTGCTGGACTGCCACCGAGGTCAGGCCGATCTTGCGGCCTACGACCACGGCCCCGCCCTGCCGACGGATTTCGTCGACGCGACGCTGGACGGCGTAGGCGGCGACGAGGTCGTCGGCGCCGATCAGATCGCGCACTGGCGCGCAGGGAGTACCGCTCGCGATGGCGGCTGCGAGGCGGTCCGCAGCAGCTGCGATGTCGGTCTCGCTAGCTGTACTGGTATTCGTGGGCTGGCTCATGGCCACTACTTTCGCCGCGGCACCGAGATTGCGCCAGGGAACTGTCTCACTCAGCGATACGCTGGGGACGTGACTGGCAGCGCAAACCTCGACACCGTGCTCGGCAAGGCGGTGACGATCCTGCGCGCCTTCCGGGCCGACGATCACGTGTTGCCTCTGGCCGCCCTGGTCCAGCGGACGGGCCTGCACAAGGCAACTGTGCACCGCCTCGCCAACGAACTGGTTGCGAACCGATTACTCGACCGACTCGACGGTGGCTACCGACTCAGCGGGGGTCTCTTCGAACTCGGCATGCTCGCCTCTCTCGAACGGAGCCTTCTGGAGATGGCGATGCCGTTCCTCCAGGACTTGTACGAGCGGACCCACGAGACAGTCCACCTGGGGGTCCGTGACGGCCACGACGTCGTCTACGTCGCGAAGATCGGCGGCCATCGACAAGCCAACTCCCCTTCTCGGACCGGCGGCCGGATACCGCTGTATTGCACCGCAATCGGAAAGGCGCTCCTCGCTTTCTCCGACAACGAATTTCGCCGCGAAGTGTTGTCGGAACCGATGACGCGCCGAACCCCGCACACGATTGTCGCGCCCGGCATTCTCAACACCCAACTGAACAGAGTGGTCGAGACCGGCATTGCGTTCGAGCGCGAGGAATCGGCGCCGGGTCTTGCGTGTGTTGCGGCACCGGTATTCGGAACCAATGACAAACCCGTCGCGGCCATCAGTGTCACCGGTCCCACCAGTCGCTTCGTCCCCGAGAGCCAGGTGTCCTACGTGCGCGCTGCTGCCGAAGGCCTACACAGCACGATCGCTCGTCGCGAACGATTGCGGTGACCTCGCCGTCCCGACCTCGACGAGTCCGGTCAGGGCCTGCGGCAACGGACCCTCGTGCAAGACGCCCAGACGTTGGGTGGCGCGGGTGAGGGCGACATAGAGCTCCGACGCACCGCGGGGGCCGTCGGCAATGATCCGCTCCGGTTCCACGACAAGCACGGCATCGAACTCCAAACCCTTCGTTTCCGAAACCGGCACAGCGCCTGGCACATCCGCAGGTCCGATGACGATGCTCGTACCTTCGCGTCCGTCCTCGTCCTGATTGAATTCGTCGACGGCGGAAGCCAGTTCGTCGGCGGAGATTCGCTTGGACCACGGTTGGACCCCGCAGGCGCGAACGGACTCGGGTGGTTGGACTCCCGGCGCGAACTCGGCGAGCAAGGCGGCGGCGATGCCCATGATCTCGGCCGGAGTGCGGTAGTTCACCGACAGTGATCGGTAGATCCAGCGACCGGGGACATACGGCTCCATCATCGTCGCCCACGAGCGGGCACCTGCGGGTGAACGTCGTTGCGCGAGATCGCCTACCACCGTGAATGACCGGTCCGGGCAACGGCGCATCAGGACCCGCCAGTCCATCTCGGACAGTTCTTGTGCCTCGTCGACGACGATATGCCGGTACGTCCAGTCTCTGTCTGCAGCAGCGCGTTCGGCGAGTTCCCGGGTGTCACGTTCGACGAAACGGTCTGCCAGGTCCTCGGCGTACAGCATGTCCTGGGCGAGAAGATGGTCTTCGTCGTCCATCAGGTCTTCGCGACTGATCATCATGTCCAGCACACCCGCCGCATACGCGGCCTCGTCCTGGCGTTCGCGTTCGGCGCTCTGATCCGCAGGCTTGTCCCGGCCGAGCATGTCCACCAATTCGTCGAGAAGCGGAACGTCGGACACCGTCCAGACATCGCCACCTCGGCGCAACAGTCTCTCGTCCGCACCTGCTGCCCGTAGGCGTTCTGGAGAAGTAAACAGCTGTGTCAGTAGCTCTTTCGGTGTCAGGATCGGCCAGAGGGCATCGAGCGCTGCGGCAAACGCGTCATTCTCCGCCAACTCTGCGGTCAGATCTGCGCGCACTTGCTCCCACGCTTCACGGTCACTGCGGGTCAACCACCCCTTTCCGATGCGCGCTATCGCCCGTTCGGTCAGCGCCCAGGTGAGGATTTCGGTGAACACAGTGCGTGCGTCGTTGTGGGGGAGTCCGCTCGAACGAGCTTCTTCTCGGGCCCACTCCGCAGTTTCGGCGTCGATTCGCACTGTGACGTCCGCCAATTCGATCAACAACGGGTTCTCGGGCAAGCGCTGATGATCGGCAATCGCTGCGCCGAGAACGTCCAGGATCTTCAGCGAACCTTTGAGCCCAGCGGCCTCCGGAGTGTCCTCGGAGGTGACGCGTAGACCGGGAACGAGATCACCGGTGGTCATGAACACCACGTCGGACTCTCCCAGCGAGGGCAG
>JAUYKX010000283.1 GCA_030699055.1 Candidatus Nanopelagicales bacterium | reverse complement strand
TCGCATCCGGCCACACCGGCAACTTGGTGAAGCTGGTGCTCGGCTCCCCCCTGGCCAAGCGATCGGAACCGTCAGCGAATTGCTCCTCGTACCAGCCGAGGTCTCGATCGCGGTGCTTGGCAAAGAAGTGGAGTTCCTTCTTCTTCGAGACGAACACGTCCGGATGCTGGCCGAGGTATCTGTGCAAGCTGGTTGTCCCAGATTTCATCGCTCCGACGATCAGAAACGTGGGTAGGGCCATCGATCGATCGTAGTGCGGTGGCCACGGGACAAGCGGTAGGCGCCCTACTTGGCTTCGGCGATCAACTCGGCCATACGGGACACACCGTCGACCAGGTCGTCGTCGGCCAGTGCGTACGACAACCGCAGGCTGGCTTGCGCACCGAAGGCCTCGCCTGGAACCACCGCCACCTCTACCTCATCCAAGATCAGTTCGGCCAACTCCGTTGAGGTCGCCGGTGTCCGTCCCCGGATGGAACGGCCGAGTACGCCGCCCACCGAAGGAAACGCATAGAACGCCCCCTCGGGCATGGGACAACTGATGCCCGAGATCGCGTTGAGCATGGACACCATGGTCTGGCGCCGCCGGTCGAAGGCTTCACGCATGCGGAAGACGGGTTCGAGGCTGCCCGATACCGCGGCCACGGCGGCGACCTGCGGCACGTTGGCGACGTTCGACGTGCAATGGGACTGCAGGTTGGTTGCCGCTCGAACTACGTCCCGAGGACCGATCATCCAGCCGACGCGCCAACCGGTCATCGCGTATGTCTTGGCCACGCCGTTGACCACGATGCACCGGTCGGCCAGCTCCGGAACCATCACGGGCATCGATCTGGCCTCGGCGTCCCCGTACACGAGGTGTTCGTAGATCTCGTCGGTGAGAACCCAGATTCCGCGTTCAACAGCCCAGTTGCCGATCGCGGCGACGGCGTCGGGCGAATACACGGCTCCCGTCGGGTTCGACGGCGAAACGAACACCAGAGCTTTGGTCCTCGGGGTGAGCGCCCGATCTAGTTGCTCGACCGATACCCGGTAGCCACCTACAGCGTCCGATTCGACCGGCACTGGAACTCCACCCGCCAGCCGGATCGCTTCCGGATAGGTCGTCCAGTAGGGGCTGGGCAGCAGTACTTCATCGCCGGGATCGAGCAGGGTGGCGAAGGCGTTGTAGATGGCGTGCTTGCCACCGTTGGTCACCAACACCTGATCGGGTTCGATCAACAACCCGGAGTCGCGCGCCGTCTTGGTCGCGATGGCCTCGCGCAGAGCAGGCAACCCGGCGGCCGGCGAATACCGATGCCAACGCGGATCTCGGCAGGCCAGACTCGCCGCTTCGACAATGTGTTCGGGGGTGGGGAAGTCCGGTTCTCCGGCCCCGAAGCCGATGACGGATCGGCCCGCGGCCTTCAGTGCTTTGGCCTTGGCGTCGACCGCCAGGGTCGCCGATTCGGTGATCGAGCCGACGCGATGTGATATCCGGGCCTGAGTCATGGGGACATACTCGCCTACGTCATATCGACGACGCCAGACGCGTTCCCGTACAGTGGTACCGCTCAAGCGCTGATCGGGAATGCCGGACGTGGTTTTCGGTCGCTCTGGAGGGTCGTAGCTCAATTGGTAGAGTCCCGGTCTCCAAAACCGGTGGTTGGGGGTTCGAGTCCCTCCGGCCCTGCTCGGAAGACAGTCCATATGGAGGAAAAGTGAGTGACGTCGCGGAGCCGACGGACCTCGTCGGCGGTAACGGCGACGATGACGCTGAGGGCGCACAACAGGCCGGTCGCGGTGGCGACCGGAAGAAGCCCAATGTGTTTTCTCGATTGGCGCTGTTTTTCCGTCAGGTGGTTGCTGAACTGCGCAAGGTGATCTGGCCGACCCGTCGCGATCTGGTGTCGTATACCGCAGTGGTGGTTGTCTTCTGCGTGATCATGGCCGGGTTTATCGCCCTGTGCGACTTCCTTTTCGGCAAGGCAGTCTTGGCGGTGTTCGGTGGTTGACTCGTCGGATGGTGCCGACCCGGCGGCCCCGGAGTGATATCGATCAAGCTACGCCGCTAATAATGAAGTCAAATGACCACTGCTAACAGCGAGGACTGACGTGTCCGAAATTCCGCCGGCTGACGACGACCGGCAAGAGATCGAGTCCGTGACGGAGTCTTCCGACTCCAGTGACGAGGGACAGGCTGCCGAGGGCGCCGTGATGGTCGACGCGACTGACGAAACGACCGAAGAGGTGACCGAAGAGGTGACCGAAGAACCGGTAGTCGAGACCGATCCGTTGGCCGACTTGCGTGAGTCGTTGTCGGCGCAGGCGGGGGACTGGTTCGTTGTCCACTCCTATGCGGGCTACGAGAAGCGAGTTAAGGCGAACATCGAGAGCAGGATCAAGGCCCTTGACATGGAGGGCCTGATTTTCCAGGTTGAGGTGCCCACCGAGCAGGTGGTCGAGATCAAGCAGGGCCAGCGCAAACAGGTCGAGCGCAACAAGTTCCCCGGTTATGTGCTCGTGCGAATGGACATGGGTGACGAGTCGTGGGGCGCTGTGCGACACACACCCGGAGTCACTGGCTTCGTCGGCCATGCGCACAATCCGTCGCCGCTGAGCATCGATGAGGTTGTGACCATATTGGCCCCACAGCCCGAGAAGAAGGTCGCGGCGGCGACAGCTGGAGGCGAGCAGAGCCTGGGTGGCCCCGCACCAACCGAAATCGATGTTGCGGTCGGTGATTCGGTGACTGTGGTAGACGGGCCATTCGCCACTCTGCACGCCACCATCGCCGAGATCAACATCGACGCCCAGAAGATCACGGGACTGGTGGAGATCTTCGGACGGGAAACACCCGTCGAACTCGGCTTCAGTCAGATTCAGAAGAACTGACGGAACAGTCAACAGAAAACCAATCGGATCGGAATCGCTGAGATGGCACCCAAGAAAAAGAAGAAGGTAACGGGGCTGATCAAGCTCCAGATACAGGCCGGGCAGGCAACTCCGGCGCCACCCGTCGGACCGGCTCTTGGTCAGCACGGCGTCAACATCAT
>JAUYKX010000276.1 GCA_030699055.1 Candidatus Nanopelagicales bacterium | reverse complement strand
CTGCGGGAGGTGTTCGGCCGAGCCCATGCCCGGTCGGCAGTCGGCGTCGCCGGCTTGCCGCTGAACGCGCCGGTGGAACTGGACCTCGTACTCGAGATCAGTGAACGGTCATGAACGACGAGGGGGCCGAGGTTCGCCGGGCAGAGGGCGGGATGGCGATGCCGAGGTCTCTGCTCGAACGGGCGAGACAACTGCTGGACGCCGGGCCGGGTGGTTTCGAGATCGTGGAACCGCGGTCGGCTGCCACGGTGGCGCTACTGCGTTCCACCGGTCAGACGTTCGAGCTGCTGCTCCAGCGTCGACCCGCAACCATGGTCTTCGCGCCGCGAATGCATGTGTTTCCCGGCGGCGTTGTCGAGGATGGTGACCACGACCAGGCGCGATGGCTGCAACAGGACCATGCCGAAGTCGCGGCGGATGCCCACCTGGCGTGTTGTGACGACCTTGATGACTGTTTCGGACTCGACGTTCTACCGGCCCGAGTCGCCGCTGTGCGCGAGACGGCGGAGGAGACCGGGTACCAGATCGGTGATCCTCGGTCACTCGATTACATCGCTCATTGGGTGACACCGGAAGTGGAACCAAGGCGGTACGACACCAGGTTCTACGCGACGGTGATCGGTGCCGTCGGCCCTCCCCCGGCCGTGAATGGGGAGTCCGATGCGGCCCACTGGATCAGACCGGGTGAAGCACTGAGGATGCACCTGGCCGGGGAGATGGCCATGCTCCCCCCGACCGCCGTGGTCGTGAGGCAGTTTGCCGAGTACGCCGAAGCGGGGTTGTCCGCTCATGAATCAGTCGTCAGGGCCGGTGCCGCGCGGGTGCGACCGTTGCTCCCCGTGCCTCGAAACGAACCGTCCTCCCCAGAAGGCATCTTGTGGGTCATGGTTGATGCTCGGACGCGTGAACAGATCGACCTGGTCGGGGGGTCGTGAACTTTCCCGACCCGCTCGGGCGGTGTCGCATCGGAGGTGACCATCGTGAGCGAATCGAGTGATTCGATGGTGCCCTGGACCGGCGGTGGAGTCGGCCCGGACCTGACTTGCGTGTTGGCGCCGAATCCCGGGCCACTCACCCTGGAAGGGACCAACACGTGGATTATCGGGGCGCCGGGCTCTGAGGCGGCCGTGGTGGTCGACCCCGGTCCCGCCGTCGAATCGCACCTGGCCGCGATCGAGAATCGCACCGGCGAACAGGGGCGCCGGATCGCCGCCATCGTTCTCACCCACGGTCACCCGGACCACGCGGAAGGTGCGGCGGAACTGTCCCGGAGAGTGGACTGTGAGGTATTGACCGTCGGTCAGGTGATTGATGTGGGCGGCATCGAGTTGGAAGTCGTGGATACTCCCGGTCACTCGAGCGATTCGGTGTCCCTGCTGGTCGCGCGCAGTTGCGCGTTGATCACCGGTGACACGATCTTGGGTCGCGGGACGGCGGTGATCGCCTATCCCGACGGGGACCTGGGGGAGTATCTGGAGTCGCTCCGCCGCTTGCGGGATCTGGCTGAGCGCAGGCGGCTGGAGGTTTTGCTTCCGGGCCACGGGCCGCCACTGACCCGGCCGGTTGCCGCGATTGACGGCTACCTCAGGCACCGGGCCGAACGGCTGGAGCAGGTTCGCGAGGCGGTTGGCGAACTTGGATCAGTGCCTTCGCCGGATCGGGAAGCTCGCGCACGGCTGGCGACCGATGTGGTCGAAATGGTGTACTCCGATGTACCGCGCGTGCTGTGGCCCGCTGCCCGAGCGAGTGTCCGGGCGCAATTGGCCTACCTGTTCGGACCGGAGGAAGACCAGTCTGTCGACAGGGACTAGCGCGAACGGCGCTCGAGTCGATCACGGTCCAGAAGCACGACGGAGCGCGGTTCCAGTCTGATCCAGCTGCGGGCGGCAAAGTCGGCGAGTGCCTTGTTGACGGTTTCCCGCGATGCCCCGACCAGTTGGGCGAGTTCTTCCTGGGTCATGTCGTGGGTGACATGGAGACCGTCCGGAAGCGGTTCGCCGAACTTTTCTCCCAACTCGAGCAAGGTCTTGGCGACCCGGCCGGGCACGTCGGAAAACACGAGGTCGGCCATCTGGTCGTTGGTTCGCCGGAGTCGCTGGGCCAAGGAGCGCAATAGCGCTTCGGAGACCCCCGGCCGCCCCGCCAGCCAGGGGCGAAGAGCCTGATGCCCGAGCCCCATGAGCGTAGTGTCGGTCAGAGCCGCAGCGGTCGCCGTGCGCGGGCCGGGATCGAACAGCGACAACTCGCCGAACATCTCCCCGGGGCCAAGGATCGCCAGCAGGCTTTCCCGCCCGTCGGGAGCCGTCTGACCCAGTTTGATCTTCCCATCCGTGATCACATAGAGCCGGTCGCCCGCATCCCCTTCCCGGAACAGGATGGTGCCCTTGCGCAATCTCACCTCGTCCATGGAGTTCCGGAGGGCGGCGGCTGCTTCGGCGTCCAGCGCCGTGAACATCGGGGCGCTGTTCAAGACATCATTCAAGATCGATCCCAGTAGCTCGAGGGGTGTTCCCCGTGTGGACCATTGTGGCCTGCGCTCTTCCCCGATGCTGCGCCACCCCGGGTCCGCAGACGGAGAACCTGCGGAGAGGGAACCTATCACTTCTGAGAACGGCGTGTTTCATGACTGATTTCCTCTGGTCAGAACCGGTGTCCGGCACCAACCCGGGCAGGTAAGGCCGAAAAGACGAGCGCGGGGTTCTCGCGATACCGGGCGATCAGCTGACCGGTAACCCGGTCAATCTCTTGATGAATCTCCGCTCGACGACGCGACAGGACGGTTTCGGCATCCCGTAGCGCCTCCACCAGCTCCTTCGGCTCGGTGTCACCGTCAGCCAGCATGTTCCAAAGCCGCTCGACATCGGCTATGGGTTCGCCCCCCTCAACTGGCTGGATCTGCGTCAGGCCGCTACGACGCGAGCGGCCGAGATGTCCGTTGAGGATTCGTGAAAGGGCGTCCGTGGTCGCACCCGAACGCGTGGCCCCGTCCACGATCAGGTCGAGTTTGGCCTGGAGAATTCTCCGCCAATAAGAAACCCGTCCTTCCTCGGACCAGAGTTCACGCCTCAATTCCCGCAGCCCCGACAGGGAAAGATGGTCGTAGGCGAGATCTCTGGCGGGTGCTTCCCGCCGGCGCCGGTTCCTCGGGGGAGCGTCGTGTGGCACCGACTCGGGCAATCCGGCCTGGATCGCTGTGGTGTCGTGCGCTGCCACCATGACTCCTTGTCGTGTCAAGTGCCCGCGATGCCTCCGCGAGCGTGCCGGCGAGCATGCCGGCGTTCCAGTTTGTGATATCGACCGGATATGCCTGACCTTGACCGTGATTGTTGTCGCTGATCGCCAGACCACTCGATCGGGCGCAAGGGAGAGTGCTCGGTCGCGAGCGCCGTACGCTGGCCGTCATGGCGGTAGGACTTGACGTTCGGGCCGGCGGAGTTGATTCCGTGCGGCGGGCGAGGAGGGTCGACCGGATGCTCGCTCGGGAGTATCCCGATGCCCGTTGTGCCCTGAATTTCGAGAACCCGTTTGAGTTGTTGGTCGCGACCGTACTGTCCGCCCTATGCACCGTCGTGAAGGTCAACCTAGTCTCGCCGGAGTTGTTCGGGTCCTTCCCGGGTCCGGAGGCCTTGGCGGCGGCCGACCCGTCAGCGGTGGAGGAGATCATCAAACCCCTTGGTCTTTTCCGGAACAAGGCTCGATCGATCGTTGGCGCGGCCCGGGAGATCTGCGACAAATTCGGCGGGCGAGTCCCGGATCGAATGGACGATTTGGTCACCTTGCCTAGAGTCGGTCGCAAGACAGCCAATGTGGTATTGGGGAATGCCTTCGGTGTTCCGGGGATCGCGGTCGACACCCATGTCGCGCGGGTGTCGCGGCGCTTGGGCTGGACCCAAGCCCGCGAACCGGATCGGATCGAGGTGGATCTGATGGGTTTGTTCCCGAGCTCGCGGTGGGTCGGCCTCACCCATCGTCTGATCGCGCATGGTCGATCCTGTTGCCGGGCGCGCAACCCCGGGTGCGGGGAGTGTGTCGTCGCTTCGCTGTGCCCATCGGTAGGCAACCCATCGGTAGGCAACCGGTGACCGGCCGCCTGCTCTTGGACAGCCATGAGCTGCCGGACTGGATGGGGCCTCTGGCCCGGTCCCTGGCCGGGATCCGGGGGGCCGATCTTTCGAGGCTCATGCCACCGGCCGGTGTGCCGGTGCGCGAGTCTGCCGTCCTGGTGCTCTTCAGCGGCGGTACCGAATCGGGCCCGGACGTCGTGCTGATCGAGAAGGCGTTGGGCATCAGATCGCATTCCGGGCAGGTGGCCTTTCCCGGCGGCGCTGCCGAGCCCGACGACCAGGGACCGGTGGCGGTAGCCCTTCGCGAAGCGGCCGAAGAGACCAACCTGGATCCCGACGGCGTCACGCCCGTCGCCCAACTCCCGCGGCTGTGGGTGCCCCCCAGCGGGTATGCGGTCACCCCGATCGTGGCCTGGTGGCACCGGCCCTGCCCGATCACCCCGGCAGACGCCGACGAGGTGTCGGCGGTTCATCGGGTCGACGTGTCGGAATTGACCGACCCGGTCGCTCGGGTGAAAGTTCGTCACCCGTCCGGCTACATTGGCCACGGCTTCGAGGTGCGAGACCTGCTGGTTTGGGGGTTCACCGGCGGACTGTTGTCTCGCCTGCTCGCCGCCGGCGGGTGGGAGCGACCGTGGGAACCAGGGCGGCTGGTCGACATCGATGTGGCTGGGCGGCTCGTCGAGGGACAGGGCAGGACATGAACGTTGTTGACATCGGACTGCTTGTGGCGGTTGCCGTGTTCGCCTGGTCGGGGTGGCGGCTGGGCTTTGTGGCCGCGCTGCTGGCCTTCGTCGGTTTCATCGGTGGGGGAATCGGGGGCGTGTTCCTGGCCGCTGAGGTGATCGAACGATTCGACGCCCGCGGCGGAACGGCGACCGCGATAACGGTCGGCTGCATTATCGGGCTCGCCCTGGTCGGCCAGGTGCTCGGCTCGACGGTTGGAGCACGGATCCGCAACAGGATCAACTGGAAATCAGCGAGGACGGTCGATCAGGTCGGTGGTGCCGCGCTGAACGCCGCCGGTCTCGTCGTCATCATCTGGATATTGGCCGGGGCTTTGGCGGTCGCCCCTTCCGCCGGGATCGGTGAGCAGATCAGGGCCTCCGTGATACTTACGAACTTGGACCGTTACATTCCCGGTCCGGTCAAGTCGGTCGTTCTGCAGTTCCGGGCGATGATCGACACGACTGGGCTACCGCAGTTGTTCGATTCACTCGAGGTATTCGTTCCCGGCCAGATTGAGCCGCCGGCAACGGCAATTGTCGACGATCCGGAGGTTCAGTCGGCTTTACTCTCGGTCGTAAGGGTCGAGGGTAACTCCGACTCCTGCCGCAAGGCCTTCACCGGATCCGGGTTTGTGTTCGCGCCGCAACGGGTGATCACCAATGCGCATGTCGTGGCGGGAGTTGCCAAGCCCAAGGTGCATCTTCCCGAGAGCAGCAAGGTCTACGACGCCGACACCGTGTACTTCGATCCCAAGATAGATGTGGCGGTGCTGGAGGTGCCGGAACTGCGGGCCAAGCCGTTGCCGATAGCCGGGGAGGCCCCACGCGGTACCGACGCGATCATCGCGGGGTACCCCGGTGGCGGGCCCATGACCGCGACCGCCGCGCGAGTTCGCGGCGTCGTTCCCGCTCAGACCGCACAGGGCACGGACATCTACGGCAAGCCCGGTGTGACCCGGGAGATCTACGTATTGCGCGGCACGGCGCGACCGGGTAACTCCGGTGGCCCGCTGATCGATCTGGAAGGGGCAGTCCTCGGGGTGATCTTCGCGCAGGCGCAGGACGATCCTGATACCGCCTATGCGCTGACCGCCGACCAGGTGGAGCCCGCGATCAAGGCCGGTCGCAGCGCCACCCGTCCGGTGTCAACCGGGGCCTGCGCCGCCTGAGAGTGCTCGCGGTTCGTCCGACCAGGGCGGGGTGCTCAGTAGCCAGGCCAGCAGAATCTCGTTGAATGCGTCGGGTTTTTCCTCTTGAGGAAAATGGCCGGCACCCCCGATCAGGCGCCAGGCATACGGGGCGGCAACGAATTTCTCTGATCCGAGAGCGGATCGGGGGAGGATGTTCCGATCGCCGGCCCCGTGCAGTTGCAGGACGGGAGCCGTCACCGGTGACAACTGCATTGCCTTCATGTAGCGCCGACCATCCGGACGAGGTATTGATCGCACGGCCCAGCGGTCGAATTCCAGGGCACAGTGAGCGGTGTTCTTTACCAGAAATTCCTGGCGGAACCGGTCGGATACCTCTGTGGTCGGCCAGGCCGGGCTACCTGACCACTGTCGGAGAAACCTGTCGACCCAGACGGCGTCGCTCGCGCACAACTGCCGCTCGGGAAGCCAGGGCCGTTGAAATCCGATCACATACTTGAGGGCTGCCAGTTGGGCCCGGTCGTGCAACAGGGAATAGCGCATCCGCACCGGATGAGGGGCATCGACCACGACAAGTCGATGCACGACTTGAGGGAACAGCGCGGCCGTCGTCCAGGCAAGCAGGCCTCCGGTGCCGTGGCCGACGATGGCGGCACCGGGTTCACCCAGACTTCGGACGACACCGGCCAAGTCCGAGGCCAGGTTGGGCGCGTCGTATCCGCGAGGAGGGTGGTCACTACCTCCGTAGCCGCGCAGGTCGACCGCGACCGCCCGGAACCCGTTGTCCGCCAGGTGCTCGATGGTCTTCCGCCAGGTCCACCAGTACAGGGGGAATCCGTGAACGAGCAGCACCATCGGTCCGCGGCCCGCTTCGACCACGTGGAGCCGCGTGCCGTTGGCATGAACCTCGCGGTGCTCGAATGAATCGGTCACCTGGGGGCGGATCCGATGGCAGCAATGGCCTTACCCGTTTGTTCCAATTGCGCGACGGAGTGTTCAGGGCCTTTCACCCGGTCTGCATGCTTCTTTCCGACTGCGGCAAGGATTCCCGTCACGATCAGTAACAACAAGGTCACGATTCCGAATCCCGCCCAGTTGGGCAGACCAAGCTGCACCAGCACGTAGGCAACGGTGACGAGGAGGAACACGAATCCCAGGAAACCCATCACCGCGGCGGCGGCCAGCAAGCCAAACGCGGATCCTGCCTGGCGAGCGCTGTCCCGAAGTTCGGTTTTGGCCAACTCAATCTGGCACGAGATGATCGTCGATACGTCCCGGGTCGCGCTGCCGACCAGCTCGCGGATTGTGGGATCGGCCGATTGGCCGCGATCACTGGTCTGGGTTGACATTTCATCCTCTCGCACCGTCGTGTCCGATAAGCCGGTGGCTCAAAGGGGCCGACTCGCCGGTCCAGGGGCAGGCTACCCGCTGGGGGGTCCATGATGGCGATTTCGGCCCGCCAGGGCCAGCGCCGAGAGGGCCGTGGCGACGACTGAGGCCAGGAGTATCGCCACCTTGGCTTCGGCCAGTTGGTCGGAGCCGGGCGCGAACGCGAGCTGGGCGATCAACAGAGACACTGTGAATCCGATTCCGGCCAACACGCCGATGGCCGCGACGTCCTTCATTCGCATCGGGGCCCGAAGCCGGGCTGAGGAAAACCGGGTCACCAGCCAGGCCGCCCCGACGACACCCAGCGGCTTGCCGACGACCAGGCCCACGAGAATTCCGAGCGAGACCGGAGCCGAGACCAGCTCGCCGACGTCGAGACCGGTGATGGTCACTCCGGCGGCGAAGAAAGCGAACAGGGGAACACAGACGCCGGCGGACCAAGGATGAAGCACGTGTTGCATCCGTTCCGCCGGAGCTTCTTCCTCGCCAGGGTCGGGCCGGACTCTCATCAGCAGGCCGAGTATGACCCCGGCGACCGTCGCGTGGATCCCGGCGGTGTGCATCAGGACCCAGGCAATCAGGGCCAGGGGGACGTAGACCACGCCGGAGGTGATCCTCCGCTTCTGGGCGAAGCCGAACAATGCGCACGCCACGGCGGCCCCCAGGAGGGCGATCAAATTGACCGACCCGGAGTAGAAGATCGCGATGACGAGAATGGCCCCAAGATCGTCAACGATGGCAAGGGTGAGCAGGAACGCCCTGAGAGGAAGGGGCAGTGTTCGTCCGAAGACGGCCAGAACCGCAAGGGCAAATGCGATATCCGTCGCCAGCGGTATGCCCCAACCCCCGGGCTCTCCCCCCGGCATCGCCAGGTTGATTCCCAGAAAGATCAAGGCTGGCACGATCATTCCGCCGAGAGCGGACGCGGCTGGGACAATCGCCGTCGCGAAGTGCTTCAGCGAGCCACGCACCAACTCGTACTTCAACTCAAGGCCCGCGACGAAGAAGAACACGGCGAGCAGTCCGTCGGCCGCCCAGTCCTGCAGGCTAAGTCGCAGGTGGAGGGCCTCCGGGCCGATCTCGAAGTTGGCCAGATCTTCGTACGCCGCGCTCCAGGGCGAATTGGCGATCACTACCGCGGTGGTCGCCGCTGCCAGCAGCAAAACCCCGCCTGCCGTCTCGTTGCGCAGCGTATCCGCGAGCCATTCGCGGCGTTTCCTCATCGAGCCAGTCTTCTACGACGGCGCAGGGGCGCCGGACTCCGGGCCCTCTGGTCCCCCGGACTCCAGACCCTCGGTGATGAGCCGCATCACCGCCGGGTCGGCGAGGGTGGTCACGTCGCCCAGCGCGCGGTGCTCAGCCACGTCGCGAAGGAGACGCCGCATGATCTTCCCGGAGCGGGTCTTGGGTAACTCGGTGACCAGGAGGATGCGCTTGGGTCGGGCGATTGGTCCGATCTCGGCGCTGACATGGCGTTTCAACTCGTCCGCCAGGCTGTCAAGTGGCGCAGTGCTGGCCCGAAGGATCACAAAGGCGGCGATCGCCTGACCGGTAGTGGGATCGTTGGCGCCCACGACAGCCGCTTCGGCGACCTCGGGGTGCGACACCAGCGCCGACTCGACCTCGGTGGTCGATATCCGGTGACCGGAAACATTCATGACATCGTCGACCCGCCCCAACAGCCACAAGGCCCCGTCCTCGTCGTACTTGGCCCCGTCGCCCGCGAAGTAGACGCCCGGCCAGCGCGACCAGTACTGGTCGATATAGCGTTGGTCGTCTCCCCAGATTCCGCGCAGCATGGCGGGCCAAGGCCGCCGAATCACCAGATACCCGCCCTCGTCCCGCCCCACCTCGCGGCCGTCGTCGTCGACGACCGTGGCGGCCACACCCGGCAGCGGGCCCATCGCCGAACCGGGCTTACAGGGTGTGACTCCGGGCAGCGGACTGATCATGATGGCGCCGGTTTCCGTTTGCCACCAGGTGTCGACAACCGGACACCGGCCGGCGCCGATGACCTCGCGGTACCAGATCCAGGCTTCCGGATTGATCGGTTCACCAACGCTGCCCAGCAG
>JAUYKX010000263.1 GCA_030699055.1 Candidatus Nanopelagicales bacterium | reverse complement strand
CAGCGGCCTGGACAGCCGGAACCGCAGCCAGCCGACTTTCGGGACGAACACCCGACCCCAGCGCCGGTTCACCTTCTGCGCTTTCACGTCGCGGATGCACAAACCCTCATCACGCCCGGCTTTGCGCCACGACGGTTTGCGATGCGAACCCTTGAAGAAACCAGCCATAGCGCGGTCGTAGTCGCGCAAAGCCTGCTGCTGAACCGAGCTTGAACCAGAGGCGAGCCACTCGTTATCCGCCCGCGCCTCGGCTAGCTGGCGAAACCTCGCGGCTGAGTTCGGCGGCGAACTGAGCCGCCCAGCGACCCGGTAATAGGACTGCTGCTCTACGGCAAGATTCCACACGAACCTTGCCTGGCTCGCATGTAGGGACAGCGCGTCGATCTGCTCGGCGTCCGGGTAGGCCCGGTAACGGTACGACACGACTACCCGGACAGACCCAAGGCGATCCGACGACCGATCACCCGGAGCCGATACTTCGGGCACCAGATCACGAGGTACTTCGCCGAGTACCCGCCCAAGTTCATTGCCCGACCGCCCACACCGCACATGGTGCCACCCGACACCGACAACCAAGCCCGTAGCGGCCGGCCCTCGACCCACGACTGAAGATCGTGGGCTTGCGGGCCGATTCCCGGTCACCGGGATGCCACCGAGCGCGCCATGTTGAAGGTAGTTCCAGCCCCGGTTATGACGCGTGCCATCCAAGTAACGCCGTGTCGATTGTACGAGCGCAGGGGACGAGGTTCCGGAATAGCTGTCGATCCATGCCTGTACCAGAGACTGGCAGATCTGTTGCCCTGAACAACTGGAAATCGGCAGATCACCGGCCGCGATTTCGGCCGCATACACGCCGCGCCAGCCAGTCCCCAAGGTGCTCAGCGATCTGACAGTCAGGCCTGAGTGTGATGCGCGAAGGTGCTTTGTTCCAGATCGTGCATAATTCCCGCCGATGGAGTATCCGACGAGGTGAACGGAAGTGACACCCCGCGATCTCGCTAGGAATCGAAGGAACACGGCTAAGTGTTTTCCACCAGCGTTGAGCGACCCGCTGGAATCGATCGTGTAACGCGCGGGCAGCGTCTTGCCGCAGTCAGAGGAACTGCCAGCGCTGGTCGGGATCACGACGGGGCCGCCGCCACATAACGGCGGGCGACCTTGCGCAAACCCGCCCTCTCGAGCCAACCCCGCAGCACCTCACGAACCTCAACCACACTGACCTCCCTGAATCCCACCGCTGAAAACCTCCACGACCGACAACATGACGCGGCGGGTGGTCCCACAACTGGCAATCCAGGAGGTCCCATGAACCTGGCAGAAAACCGCTCAGAGCGGTCCCAAGCTCATGTCCCTTGACGAGTGCGTCCACCTGCAAATCGGTGGACTGATCGTTCGTTGAAACTCTGGCGTATCCAATGTTGTTTGACATACCCAAACATCGACCCGATCAACATCAGACACGTTGTCGCCAGCCGCTATAGCCAGTCCTCCGTTGGCCTGGTCGGCGCGTGCGGATCGGTCAGCCAGCGCTCAAGCGCCTCAATCATGGGGCCAGGGTTTTGTCGTGATCGAGGGAACTTGCGTCGGCTTGTGTAGATCACTCCAGCGCTCAGTCCGCCTGACGCTTCGGCCGCGAGCACTAGCGGCCGGAAGTCTTGGATGTTTTCTGTGACGATGCGTCTGCCCTCCGCAACCGCCCACGCGAATAGTTCCTCGTCGGTCTTTGATCGAAGGTCAGGATCTTCCGAAACCGCCAGCACGTCATAACCGAGCTGACGCAACGTCGCAGCAACAATCGGCTGGTGCATTTCGTCAAGTATCAATGGGACCGGTGGAGCGCCGGGGCTCATGCAAGCAGCCGCTGTTGCGCATCGAAATCGGCCTCTGCGCGGACTGTGGCGTCGTCGGCGTCAGCTATGCGCGCGTCGATCTCGTCGGGGAATTCGGCGTAGTACTGCATCGCGAGTCGAATTCGTGCCATTGGTAGAGCGAGGACTTCGCTCGCGGCCTCGACGGCGCCTTCCCCGCGCTCGTCCACTTCTTTGAGGAATCTGACGACCTCCCAGACATCAGGGCCGTATGTCAAAGCCGCCCGTCTGCCGCTGGGTCCGTCCTTGAAAACGATTCCGGGGAATTCACTCATTCGGAGCCCCTCGTCCACGAGCTGTTGGGCCAGACCTGAGGGAGTTGTACCTCCCAGAGATCGCGCCCGTCTCTTCAGTCGACTCAAGACAGATTCGTCAAAGCGGATAGACAATGGTGGCATGTAGCGCAGTGTAGTTCACTGAGTGACGAATCCGCCAGAAGAGTAGTAGCGCAACGTCCTGTCCCGAGGCTTAATGCTGACCTCAAAGGTCCGATTTCGGTGGCCACCAGATTTTGAGTACCTCACCCGTCCCATGGGCCAGATTGGTAACGATCAGCGCATGGTTTCTGGGCTCTGTTGCATCGTCCTCGGGGGCCGGACGTTCAACGACGGACCCCACTCCGTGATCGCAGTCGCGATGCCCGATCATCTCCTGCACAGCTCTGTGGTCTTCAACATCAGCGGCTGTCCTACCGGATGCGCAGCAGGAATGTCTTGCTACGGATGCGGCTTGCGCTGTCGCCGTTGAGTGCCTCAAGTGTGACCCGGTAGCGCAGATTGCGGTTGATGACATCCCCGCGTGTGCGGAACGTGTGCCGGAGCAGAAATTTGCGGCTCAGCTTGATGCTCGTCTGACTGGATGCCAAGATTTTGCGAAGAATGATTTTCCTGAGCTTAATCTGCTCGACCGTTATCCGGTAACCAGTGACGGGAGCGCCACCGCTGGGCTCGTCCCAGGAGATCTTGTACTTCGTGGCCTGGGGTCCACCTTGCACTGTCAGGTCACGAACTGGTGTGGGCGTCGGCGTCGGCGTGGGGGTTGGTGTGGGCGTCGGCGTGGTCACGTTGAACGAGGCCGCCACTTGCGGCGCCGCAGAGTAGTTGGCGTCACCGGCCTGATCGGCGTTGATCGTGCAGGTGCCAGCCGACAGCAGGGTCACCGTGGGATCGGTGTCCCCCGGGGTCGTGCACACACTCATGGTGGCGGAGACAAACGACACCGGCAAACCTGACGTCGCGGTAGCTGAGACCGTCACGGTCCCGGCTGACAAAGCCGTGTTAGCCAGCTGCGTAAAGTCGATCGTCTGCCCACCCGTGCCGGTCCACGTTATCGTGACCTCCCCGTTCGCGCCGTTCGTGCATGGCTCAGCTGTTGGTACGTCAACTCGATGACGAGGTGAAGGCGGCACTGCAACGTCGCGCCCGGTCCCATGGTCGCTCCATGGAGGCGGAGGTGCGTGAAATCCTGCGCGAGGCGGTGCGCACCGGCCCGGCCGAGCCGGTCAAGCTCGGTTCAGCCATCGCGTCACGGTTCCGAGGCCACGGCGCCACCCCGGACATCGACGAATTGCGCGGTCACCCGGCCCGCGCCGCCGACCTGGACTGAGCTCTTGATCATCCTCGATACCAATGTGCTGTCCGCGCTCATGCGCCACGACCCGGATGAGACTGTCGTGGCGTGGCTGGACGGTCAGCCGGCCGAATCACTGTGGACCACGGCGATCACCGTATTTGAAGTGCGCATCGGGCTGGACCTGCTCCCGGTGTCACGACGCCGTCGCCGCCTCGA
>JAUYKX010000278.1 GCA_030699055.1 Candidatus Nanopelagicales bacterium | reverse complement strand
ACCTTTATTAGCCGGTTCTCGCCGACGGGGTCCACGTGATACTTGCTTGTCGGCAGCAGCCTGCTGCACCTTGACGGTTGATGTCACCCCGAGTTGCGGAAAATGGATGATCGGCTGATCGTCATCACTCTGCGTGGATGTCGCCATATGACCAAGGTCCTGCCAAGTCATACTTTCGGAGGGCAGCGGCAGCCTCCTCGCGTATCGCCTCCGCGAGATCCGGCGGGTTCACCACGCGCGCCAACGGAGCCACCGACATGACCTGCCGAATCGCCCACTGCTCGGAGGCGACCGGAAGGACCATGGCAATCGATCCGTCATCCAGATAGCTGACCTCGGCAAGGGGCACCACCTCGGTCAGCCATGCGGCATCGGGGTCGAGCAACAAAATCGCGCGGGGACCGTCCGGAGACAGAACCGGCTCGTCCTCGGACCCCGACCCGATTCTTCCGGCCTCGACCGGCTCGGCCAGCACCTCGCACTCCCGAATCCGATCCAGTCGAAAAGTGCGGACGGCACAGGCGGCCCGACAGTACGCCTCCAGGTACCCGATGCCATCCACCCACGAAATTCGCAGAGGCTCGATCGTCCGCTCGGTCATTTCGTCCCGTGACGCTGTCCAGTACGAAATGTGCAACGCCAGCCGCTGTTCCAGCCCCTCAACCACGGCTCGCTCGATGTCATTGCGGGGACGCGCTGGATCGATGACGGCCACCTGATCGAGTTCGGGAGTCGAATCGAGGGTCACCTGCCGGAGCTTCCCGGCCACCGAGGCGACCACGCCGGCGGTCACATCGTCATCCGAGTCCGCCAGCAGCCGCAGGCCGATCAATAGCGAAACAGCCTCGTCACGACTCAGTCTGAGGGGCTGATCGATCGACAGTGGATCAATGACCTCCAAGTTGGAGTCCCAGATGCTGATGTCAATCAGCGGGTGACCCCGACCCACCTCAGTACACACGGCGATTTCGAGTTCCGAGAAAAGTTGCTCCGGGGTCACGTCGAATTTCTTCGCCGCTTCTTCCAACGTGACACCGGGGTTTTCCTTCAGCCAGGGGACCACTGCGAGCAGCCGAGCCAGGCTTTCGGCGGCCTTCGTTTGCGACCGCGCGACCCGAGGAGCACCCGGGTGGTCGAGCAAGACCTGGACGCTCTCGGCATCCATCACTTCGGTTGCCTCTACGTGTTTCACCAACCAGGTCAGCCGGGAGCAGGCATCCTGCCGTAGCTCCTCCGGATCGAGGACCACGGCATCAGACCCGGCTCGCAGCACTTCAGACAGCAACCGATCGGTTGACACGTCAGTAATCTCGATGACATCGCCGCCCTCGCCGGATTCCGCCACTTTTCCCAGCGAACGAATCTGATAACCGGTACCTGGACTCACCAGGATTCGGGCCGAGGTGAAGCCGTGGCCATCAGGCCGGGTCCGAACCGATTCCGTCAGACGAGCCACCTGCTCCGCAGCCGGTATGGCGAAGCTGTCCTCCGATCCAATGATCTTTGCTTTCCCCGCGATCCGTGACAGACGAAATGAGCGTGGCGCATCACGGTCGCGGTCCCGTCCGATCAAATACCAACGACCCCTCACCGAGGCCAGAGACCAGGGCTCGACGTGCCGAGTCTCCCCAGAACTCTTCCCCAGCTTCCGGTAGTCAAAACCGACGGCCCGGCGGCTGCGTATCGCCGTCAGGATCGGTCCGATCAGCTGAGTGCCTGAAGCCCCTTCGACCCGCCAAGCGGGCGGGTCGGGCGTGACGAATCGCCCGGCCGACTCGATCTTGCGAATCGCGCGGGTGGCGGTTGACTCCCAGCTCGCCTCTCCCCAAGCCCCGGCCGCACAGACCAGTGCCCAACGTTCGGCCTCAGTCAGTTCCAGCGGTTGCAGGAGGGCATCTTCCCGGCGAATTGAGTAGGCATCGGCTCCGGCCGGATTGACACTGCTGGCGATCGGAATTCCAACTCGCCGCAAGTCATCCTTGTCCCGCTCGAACATGCGCTCGAAGGCCAGGTCGTTACCCGACGCGTACTCGTCTATTGCTTGCCGAATCTCGGCTTTGGTCACCGGCCTGTCGCACCCGGTGAGCAGCAGGACCAGGGCCAGCTGGCGCTCGGTCTTCTCCTGCCCGGCAGTGCGCATTCCGCCCGGATTCACGCCCCTACCCGCCTGAGATGGAAACCAATTGGACGTAGAACACCAAAGTCTCGTTGGGCGCGATATCCGGGCTCGGCGGGCGGGCGCCGTAGGCCAGGCTTCCCGGAATGACCAATACTCGCTCGCCACCAGCCTTCATCCCGGTCATGCCTTCCGTCCAGCCGGGAATGACCCGCTCCAACGAGAACTCCGCCGGCTCACCGCGTCGGTATGACGAGTCGAAAACCTTGCCGGTGGTCGCTCCCTGCCCGACATAGTTGACGGTCACCGTCGATGTCGGCTTGGCTCCGGGCCCCGAACCTTCCTTCAGGTCGTTGGTGCTGAGCGAGGAGGCGGTGGAGGGTACCGGGAAACTCATGGTCACCTGCGGTGTTCCGGCCCCGGTCACCTTCACCTCCGACGCGACGAGCGCCGCAACCGATGAAGAACCCGAAGGCGAACCCGACCCGCTGGGCGAAGGGCTGCTGCTGGACCCGGAATCACTCGAACAGGCGCCGATAACGACCAGCGGGACAACTGCGGCAATGGCGGCGATTAACCGCGATGGCTTGTTCACGCCGGACACAATACGAACTACATGGCCGCGATCAACCGTTCGACTCGCTCGTCAACCGCACGAAAAGGGTCTTTGCACAGCACGGTTCGGGCCGACTGGTCGTTCAACTTCAGGTGGACCCAATCGACGGTGAAGTCACGATGCTTCAACTGGGCGTTTCGAATGAAGTCGCCGCGCAACTTCGCCCTGGTTCCCTGAGGCGGAACGGACTTGGCCTCGGAGATCTCGTCTTCCGTGGCCACGCGCTCGACCAAGCCCTTGCGTTCGAGCAGGTAATAGAGGCCTCGATCGCGCGAAATATCGTGATAAGCGAGGTCCAACTGCGAGATTCTCGCGTCGTCCATGGTCAAGCTGTGACGGGCTCGGTAACGATCGAGCAGCCTGAGCTTGATGGCCCAGTCGATCTCGCGGTCAATCAACGAGAAGTCACCGGACTCGACTGCCTTGAGCGTCCTCGACCACAATTCCAGCACCCGATTGGTCACGGACTCGGGATCGTTCAGCAGGCCGGCCGCATCGGCATAGGAGTGCGCGCGTTCGAAGTACTCAGCCTGAAGCTCCAACGGGGTCAGCTTGCGCCCATTGGCCAGGGTGACCCGAATCGTCCCGGTCAGGTCTCGGCTGATGTCCCTGATGGCCCGGATCGGGTTCTCAAGAGTTAGATC
>JAUYKX010000230.1 GCA_030699055.1 Candidatus Nanopelagicales bacterium | reverse complement strand
ATACTCGGAATCGACCTCGGCAGCGGCGGACCCAAAGTCGCTGTTGTCACGCCGAACGGCGAAATTCTGGGGACGTGCTTCCGTGGAGTGTCCGTCGATGTGGGCACCGAGGGTCGGGCCACACAGGACGCAGACGAATGGACGCGGGCACTGGCGGAAGCAGTTCAAGAGGCGGTCGACCTGTCGGGGGTTCGGCCGGATGGCCTGACGTCTGTGGGCATCACCGGTCAGTGGGGATCCACCGTTCCGGTGGCTGCGGATGGCAGCCCGGCTGGTCCGGTGCTGCTGTGGGCGGATACCCGGGCCCGGCCGCACATGCGTGAAATTGTCGGTGGGCCGTTGTCCGTTGGTGGTTTCGCTCCGCACAAGGTGCTTCCGTGGGTCCGGATCACTGGCGGTGCGCCGAGCCCGAGTGGCGCTGATCCGACCGGACATTCGTTGCTGCTGCAGCGCGAACTGTCCGATGTCGGTGGTCGTTGCCGCTGGCTGATGGAGCCGGTGGACTATCTGGCCTTCAGGTTGACCGGTCGACCCGCCGCCACTCCAGCGTCAATGATCCTTTCGTGGTTGACCGACAACCGGATCGGTTCTCCGCTGGCGTATTCACCGGAGTTGGTTCGACGGGCCAAGAGAGATCCCCGACTCCTGCCGGAACTGCTGCCGACCGGCTCGGTGCAGGGGACGTTGGTGCCGGAGATGGCCGACCGGCTCGGGCTGCGACCCGGTGTCCCCGTGATGACCGGGGTTCCCGACGTTCATGCGGGAATCATCGGTTCGGGCACGGTCAGGCCGTTCCAGACGCACTTGGCGATCTCCACGACCGCGTGGCTGTCGGCCCGGGTGCCGTTCAAGAAGACCGACGTCATGCATTCAATCGCGACCGTGCCCGGCCTCGATGATCGATACCCACTGGTCGCCGACAATCTGGACACAGGTGGGGCCGCCTTGTCCTGGCTTCGGGAGCAGATCATCGCTCCGAATGACGGGCTAATCGGAGGAGGAAGCGGCATCGGAGCCCTGGGGGCAGCATCGACCAAGGTCGAGCCGACGTTCGAGGCGATGCTCAAGCTGGCTGGTTCGGTGCCAGCCGGAAGTGAGGGCGTCCTGTTCGCGCCGTGGCTGGCGGGTGAGCGGACGCCAGTGGAGGACAAGGATCTTCGGGGGACTTGGCTTAATCTTTCATTACGTACGGATCGAGCGATGATGATCCGATCTGTGCTCGAGGGCGTGTGTCTGAATATCAGGTGGCTCTTCGGCTACTACGAGCGATTCCTCGGCCGACGGGTTCCAAGTATTCGGGCCATGGGTGGCGGTGCTCAATCCCCGTTGTGGTGCTCGATCACCGCTTCGGTGTTGGATCGCCCCATCGAACAGGTCGCCGATCCCATGCATGCGCAACTGCGAGGTATCGCGCTCTGGTCGCGGGTCTGTCTCGGCGAGATCACGTTGCCGGAAGCGGCGGCGATGGTTCCGGTGGCCCAGACGTTCGAACCTGATCCCGGCGACGTCGCCGTCTACCGGGAGGCCTTCGAGGAGTACCGGCGCATCTACGGAACGGTGAAACACACGTATCGCCGTCTAAACCATGAACGCCAGCCGCCACACTGATTTGGTTCGGTCAGTTGCTGGCTCGTCCGGTCACCGGGGGCAAGTCCGGAGACAGCAGTGGCACCCTCGGTTCCGCTGTGCAACGCTTGGCCGAATCAGTCCGGGTCGAACCGCGACCCAGCTGACGACGTGAACGGAGCCCAAGTGACCAACACCGCCGCGACTGCTTCCCCGGAGCCGACCGAGGCTACGTTGACTTTGACGCCGCCCGAACCTGTCGCTGCCGTCCAACCGAACAAAGCCGCCGGCATGGTCCCACTCGATCCCGCGGTTCTTCCCGGGCTGGATCAACTCGTGGTGGATTTCGCGACAGCCTTGACCGCCGTCGACACGAAGAGTCCCGAGTTTTCGCGGCGCGCCGATCAAATTCGCTCCATGGGCGATGCCGACATTCGGAAGGCCTCGTCGGTTTCGAGTCGACTGTTGGAGAAGTCGGCCAACGACATGCGCCGGAGCGTGGGGGAGGGTGCCAACGTTCCGCGCACGTTGTTGGAACTGCGCCGCACGGTCGAGGACCTGGACCCGAGTGAAGCCACCGGAACCCGAAAGCTCCTCGGCTTCATTCCCTTCGGAGACAAGATCACGGACTACTTCCGTCGGTACGAAAGCTCCCAGAGTCATCTGAACGCGATTCTGCAATCGTTGTACGACGGTCAGGACGAGTTGCGGCGGGACAATGCCGATCTGGAACAGGAAAAAGCCAATCTGTGGGCCACGATGCAACGACTACAGCAGTACATATACGTGGCCGAAAGACTGGACGCGACGGTCGCGAGGACAGTGGAGCAGTCGGCGGCATCCGACCCGGTCCGCAGCAAGGCGATCGAGCAGGATGTGCTGTTCTACGTTCGCCAGAAGCACCAGGATCTGCTGACGCAACTCGCCGTCGCGGTTCAGGCTTACCTGGCCATTGACCTGATCAAGAAGAACAACATCGAGTTGATCAAAGGGGTTGACCGGGCGACCACGACCACGCTGTCGGCTCTGCGCACCGCCGTGATCGTTGCCCAGGCGCTGGCCAACCAGAAGCTGGTGCTCGATCAGATCACCGCGCTGAACACCACCACTTCAGGCTTGATCGAATCGACCAGTCGTTTGCTGGCCGATCAGTCGGCGTCGATTCAGCAACAAGCCGCATCGGCCACCATCGGTATCGATCAGTTGCGAACGGCGTTTGCCAACATTTACCAGGCGATGGACGCGATCGACTCCTTCAAGTCCGCATCGCTCGCGTCGATGTCGCAGACCATTGACGTATTGGCCTCCGAGGTGGCCAAGTCGCAGGAATACGTAGCTCGGGCCCGGCGCGGTGCCGAAGAAGTGGACATTCCCGGTGGCGCGGCGGCTGACAATCTTGATCTGCCCGCGGCACCTGCCTGATGTCGATGAAGGCACCGGGCGACGACCCTCAGGTCGGCGGTTCGGGCGGCGCGATTTCGCGCTGGTTGTACTCCAACAAGAACCTGGCCGGTTGTGGGCTGGCCCTGGCGGCTCCCGTTCTCGCTGTCGCCGGACTGGTCGCTCCGCCGGTAGCTCTGGCTCTTCTGCCCGTGCTCTATGCGGCCGGCGCCTTGGCCGCACCCGGGAATCCTCAGGTCGATCTCGTGTCGGGGTTGGATCCGGGAGATGTCAAGCGATCGCTGAAAACTATCCGGTCGAAGGTTGAGGGTCGGGTTAACCGGTCGGTCAGCGAGAGGGTGAACCAGATTTGCACTTTGGTCGAGGAGCTACTGCCGAGGGTGAGGGAGTTCGGCTCGGGCAGTCGGGAGATGCACATTCTCGTGCGGACGGCCACCGACTACTTGCCCGCCACTTTGGAGCCTTACCTGGCCCTACCCCGTTTCTATGCCGAGCATAAGGCGGTCAGTCAGGGCCAAACCGCGACCCAGATCTTGTGTGATCAGCTCGACATCATGATCGACCGGTTGGAGCAGATCGGGGAGGCCCTTGCTCGGTCGGACAGCGACAAGCTGCTGGCCAATGGTCGATTCCTCGCGGACAAGTTCGGCCACGAGGGCATCGATCTGCCTGCCGCGCCGCCAGCTCCTGGCGACCGAGGGGATCTTCCGGCAGATGGAAGCGACAAGCCGCAGTGATCGTCGGGGAAAGTATCCACAAGGCACCCGCAGGCGTGCCCGAAGCACTGAGCGCGGTACGGAAGCTGTGCGGCAATCCCGACGAAGGCGCGGCGCTTGTGGCCGGGCTGTTGTCAATCGATGGTCAGACTCCCGAGGTGGCGGGCGAATGGGCTTCGCTAACCGGACAGCGCGCATCGGACTTTCACCGCTTTGCGGAAGCGTCGATGACGTGGCAGTCCGGACCTGCCCCCCATTTGCGGACCCTGGCGGATTCGGACCGGACCGCCGCCGCCGCCGAATACGCGTCGGCGCTAACCGATTTGGCGGCCGCGGTGGCCGCGCGACCACCCATCGATTTGCGTCGACTCAACGCGGCGGCTTTCGTGGCTGCCGCCCAGCTGAGGGTGTTGGCCCCTGAACACGGTCTGATCCCACCGGCATCGGTGATCGAGATTCGGGCGGCTCTGCAGTCGGGCTCGACTGCCACTCGGGCGGCTGATTCCGATGATGGTGCTGAGGCTCGCGGAGAGGTGGAGACTTCCGCGGACCAGGAAACCGCCGAGCCGCCGGAGTCGTACGAAGATGTGTTGCGTGAGCTTGAAGGACTGGTTGGGCTGGATCGGGCCAAGTCCGAAGTGCGCCAACAGGCCGAACTGCTGCGCGTGACGGCGCTAAGGGAACGGCAGGGATTGAAGAATCCCGAAATCTCCCGCCATCTCGTCTTCACTGGCAACCCCGGAACGGGCAAGACCACGGTGGCCCGGCTGGTCGCTCGCCTGTACCGCAGTCTCGGAATCCTGAGCACCGGGCACCTGGTCGAGGTCGACCGAGCTGGCCTGGTCGGCGGATATCTGGGGCAGACCGAGGCCAAAACCGCGGAGGTCGTCGAAGAGGCGCTGGGTGGTGTCCTTTTCGTTGATGAGGCGTACGCCTTGGCCGGGGATCAATACGGTGACGCGGCCGTGGCCACGCTGGTCAAGGCAATTGAGGACCATCGCGATGATCTGGTTCTCGTCGTAGCCGGATACACCAACCGGATGGCTGAGTTCATCGACATCAACCCCGGCCTGGCCTCGCGACTCCGATTGACGATCTTTTTCCCGGATTACGCCGAGGACGAGTTGCTGGAGATATTCACGCGACTTTGCCGCAGCAGCGACTATGAGCCAACCGAAGCGGCGCTGGCCAGCCTCCGGACGCTGATTCGAGATGAGCCGCGCGACGAGAGCTTCGGCAATGCCCGGTTCGTGCGCAACTGTTTCGAGGCGGCCATCGTCCGTCAGGCCTGGCGTTTGCGCGATGTTGTCGAGCCGACCGCGTCCCAGCTTCAGACGCTGGAAGCTGAAGACTTGGCCGCCCCGATGAATCAGTAAGAAAGGATCAAACCGCGTGACACGTCTATCCTCAGGAATTGACGATTGTTCCGGTCGAGACTCTTTGGGCCTGGACGTGTCTCTGATGTAACGACGGGCGTATCCGGTCAACAGGAGTGTGGATACTTGGGCTCAAGGGGCAGCAGGCGGGCCCGAGTACGACCTGGTTCGACGGTCAGGAGTGCTCCGGCTTCGAGTTCGGTACTCAGTTGACGCACTGCGGCAATGATGTGATCGGCAATCATCTCCGGCGCAAGATTGGTGGCGCGGACTCGATTCCGGCGTCGGCCAAAACATCAACCCAGCGCGGTGACAGGTTCATGTCTACAAGCAGTTTCACGCGCTGGCCAGCACCACTTCGCGTTCCTCTGCCAACCATGAGGCGTATTGCAGCGCTTGCATGATGTCCTCGCGCTCGACGTAGGGGTAGTCGGCCAGTGGCTCATCAACACTGCGCCCAGCACCGATCTGACCAACGAGCATCCCGACAGTTACCCGCATTCCCCGGATGCAGGCGCGCCCGCCCATGACGTCGGGGGCCTGGGTAATGCGATCGAGTTGT
>JAUYKX010000229.1 GCA_030699055.1 Candidatus Nanopelagicales bacterium | reverse complement strand
ACACCCGCCTCCGGGCCCCGTGGTTGCCGATCCCCGGCCTATGGACCGTGCCCTTATTCGGACACGACCGAAACATCGGACTCACGTCGCTCAATTGGGAGATCCGCCCCGAAGGCCTGGGCATGGTGCTCGACCGGGTCTGGTCGTACGGACGCTTTCCAAGACTGATCGTCACTGAGGGCGGCGCGTCGTTCAATGATCAACTGATCGAAGGCCGGGTTCATGACCTCGAGCGCATCTCCTACTACCAGAGCCACCTGGCCCAGGTGCTGCTGGCGAAAGAACGCGGAATCAGGGTCGACGGATACTTCGCCTGGTCGCTACTGGACAACTTCGAGTGGACGGAGGGGCTGAAGCCCCGCTTCGGGTTGACCTTCGTGGACTACGACACCCAGGAGCGGTACGTCAAGGACTCGGGTTACTGGTTCGCGCGGATGCTGGGTGGTTCAGCACGACCCTCCGGAAACTGACGACCCACCGGGGACAGACGGCGCGGCGGGGAACAACAACCGGAAGGTGCCGGGTTCTCCCGTGCAGCCATCCAACGATCACCCGACTGGACCCACTCCCGCCCGATCTGCCCCGCGTGGCCCATGACGACCGCCAGTCGCCGGGTCATCCGCGCCAATATGGACGTGACGGGAAATGGACCGGCCTGGAAATGGACCGGCCTGGAAATGGATTCGGCAGGAACGGAGCCTCATCGATGCAAAAGACCGAGTACGAGTCGGGCACGCCCTCATGGGTCGACCTGGGAACGACTTCGCCCGACGATGCCGCCGAGTTCTATGCCCAGCTGTTCGGCTGGTCGGTGGCCCCACCCAGTCCCGGCTCAGGTGGCTACCGCATGGCCGTGTTGCGCCAGCACCCCGTCGCCGGGATCGGGCCGCTGCCCATGCCGGGTGCCCCGCCCAACTGGACGACCTACGTGTCGGTGGGCAACGCCGACGAGACCACCGAACTGGTTCGTCGCGCGGGCGGGACCGTATTCATGGAACCGATGGATGTCTTCAACTTCGGGCGCATGGCGGTCTTCGCCGATCCGTTCGGGGCGACTTTCGCCGTCTGGCAACCGGGAACCCACATCGGGTCCGGCTTGGTCAACGAGCCGGGAACGTTTGTGTGGAACGAGTTGATGACGACGGACACGGACGGATCGAAGGAGTTCTACCGAGCGGTATTCGGCTGGTCTGCTGAGGACCAAGCGGCGCCGGGTATGAACTACACGACGTTCAAAGTCGAGGACCGCCCCGTCGCCGGCATGATGCTCAAACCGGATTCGGTTCCCGCCGAGGTACCGCCGTGTTGGGGTGTCTACTTCGCCGTCGACGATGCCGATGCAACGTGCTCCTGGGTGGTCGACCACGGCGGATCGGTCCTGATGGGCGGCATGGATATCGAATGGGGCCGAATCGCTTCCCTCATGGATCCGCAGGGCGCTTGGTTCAACGTCATCGCGATGAAAGAACCGCCTCCAGGGTGATCACACGGTTGGCACGCAGCAGCGCGACCGAAAACGGTAGGGCAGTGCGCCCGGTAACGGTAGTGCAGCACAGCCGAAAACGGTAGCGTAGAGGAATGGCCGATTCGTACCGCGTCCGCATCGTCGATAGTGAACTCGATACGCTGCTGCCGCACCTGGCGGCGATCGCTCTCGATGGGCCGAAGGCGGTTGGCAAGACCACAACCGCCCGGCAACGGGCAGGGACGTCTATCGACCTGACCGATCCGGCAGCGGCAGCGCTACTCCTGGCGACCCCGGAACGCCTCGACAAGGACGCGACTCCGATTCTCCTGGACGAATGGCAGCGTGCCCCTCAGGTCTGGGACATCGTTCGCCGCAGTGTCGATCGAAACGGCGCTGGCGGACGATTCCTCCTGACGGGGAGCGCCGCGCCACCGGCTGTGCCGCTTCACAGCGGCGCCAGACGAATCGACCGCCTTCGCATGCGGCCGCTGAGTCTCGCCGAAAGAGACCTTCCGGACACCCCGTCGGTTTCTTTGGCCGCCCTGTCCAAGCCGGGACTTCCCCTCGCAGGCAACGCCACGATGACGGCCGCCAACTACGTGTCCGAGATCTGTTCGTCGGGTTTCCCCGCGATCCGAGAGCTTCCCGCACTCATTCGACCTCGGCGCCTCAATTCCTACATCGACAGCGTGATCCAGCGAGATTTCCCGGAACAAGGACTGTTGGTGCGCAAGCCGAATACGCTGCGGGCCTGGCTGCGGGCCTACGCGGCGGCGACTGCGACGACCGCGTCCTACAACAAGATTCTTGATGCCGCCACTGCTGGCCTCTCCGACAAACCCGCACGCACAACTGTCACCGCGTACCGCGACGTTCTCGAGCAATTGTGGCTGCTCGATCCCGTGGCGGGCTGGCTACCGCAAACGAGCCAATTGGGCAGGCTCGCCCTGGCACCCAAGCATCATCTGGCCGATCCCGCGCTGGCGGTCACCCTTCGCGGCGCCAATCAAAAAGCCCTGCTGGCCAACACAGTGACGCTGCCAGAGGACCTCTCCGGTCGCTTTGCGGGAACACCGTGGGCCGGACTGCTATTCGAATCACTGATCGCCCTGAGTCTGCGGGTGTATGCCCAGCCCAACGCGATGAACGTCTACCACCTGCGCACCCAAGACGGGACCCACGAGATCGACTTCATCGTTGAACTTCCCGACACATCAATCATCGCCATCGAAACGAAACTGAGCCCCGACGTCGCGGCCGACTCCGTCCGGCACCTGACCTGGCTGCGAAATCGAATCGGAGACCGACTCCGCAACGCCATCATCGTGAACACCGGCACCGCGGCCTACCGACGTCCCGATGGAATCGGCGTTGTTCCGGCCAGCCTCCTAACCGCGTGATCGATTTGGCGCCCGACAGCGTTGATAAACCCCGTCCAAGCATTTTGCCGCTCGAACCAACCGCCCGAGGTTGGGCTCATCGCTGACTGGTCCATCACGATCGGGCCCCACCACGTGCCCCGCCACGGGCCCCACCACGGGCCCATAAGGCCAGAGCGACAACACCTGCGGCGGGCAGGAACATCGCGCCTGACCAGACCACCGCCAGCAGTCCCGCCCCCGCAGCAGCACCACCGACCAGGGCCACCAGCACGCCGATCCTGATCTTCTGGATCTCCTCGTGGCCGGGAGAGCGCAGCAGATGAGCGACAACGGAGATCATCGTGCCCGTTATGAAGGTTGTGGATACGCCGGGCAGAGCCAGGCGGGCGACCAACGTGCTCTGGACACCGAGCGCCACCGCCGCAACGAAGATCAATGCCAGGCGCACGGGCATGTCGGGCTGCCCGTCGACGATCAGCCAGCCGACAGCCGACACCAGTAACAGGGCCGCGACAAGCCACAGCGAGCGACCACCCAACGCAGCGCCCCGGCCCGAATCGCGCCGCTCCATGACGCGGCGTCCGACAACGGCGACCAGCACGCCGACCGCGAATCCGACCAACGAAGTGATCGGTCGCAGTGGTTCGACTCCGGCCAGCGAGCTCACCGACACACCCAGGAGGATCACATTGCCCGACATGTTCCCGACGAAAACGCCGCCGAACCCGACGAAGGCCACCGCATCAGCCGAGCCGGCCAGAAAAGCCAGAACGATCAACGCGATGTCCAGCCGGCGCCGTTGCGCCGCCGGCTGGACCGCAGGCGCAGTCGACTCGCTCTCCGATCCGGTCACCGTTTGATCATCTCAAAATTCGATCGATCAGGTGAGCCGGATGCGGCCACCGGAGAGCCGAGTCGCCATCGCTCCGGTGCTCTCGCGCAGGATGTCAGTCACCTGCACCTGGGCAACCGTGTCCAGCACGACCGAACGAAGGTCGATTCGATCGATCACGCGGTCGACCGGCACTTTGTCGATCAATAGATCGAGATCCACTCGATCAACCGCTGAGTTCACATCGACGTGATCCAACAGGGCCTCCACGTCGATTCTGACCAACAGTGCATCGAGGGCGTCCGGCGCGAGCCGCGCCAGGTAGTCGGTCGCCACCGCGCCGTGGTCCTCCGCCTCGGCGCGATAGCGCTCATCCCACTGGGCCAGGAAGGCGCGGACCCGGTCCAGGATCGGCCCCAACGGCTGCCTGCCCGTCACCCGCCTGGTCAGTAGTTGCATCCGGCCCTCGAGACCGGCGACCCGGTCGAAGATCGACTGCTGGGTCGTCAAGGCCAACCCCATGACCGCCCCGGGGATCAGTGCGGCAATTCCCGGAGCTTCGGCTGCGGCGTTCCCAAAGCCTGCCCGGGTCGGATTTTCTTCGTCTGCCACCGCTCGGTAGGTGGCCTCCGAATGCCGATGCATGAACACGGCCAATCCGATCGCCAGATGTGTCCACCGCTCGGCGGTGTCGAAAAACGCTCCGCTCATTCCGGGACGCCCGGCCGAGCAGGGGGATCTTTCCGGCCGCCCGGGCCCTCGCTCGCTCATCGCGCCAGTATGGGACGGTTCCGTCGCCGCAGCGGGGACCGGGTGCCCGTAGGCTGGAGTGCATGTCGCCATCCACCCCCCGCCATTCTTCGGCCGCCCGATGAACGCCTACGCGCCGTCGGCGGCTTTTTTCGATCTCGACAGAACGCTGATCCGGGGGTCGGCCAACTTCGCTCTGGCCTGGGAAGCGTTCAAGGCCGGTCAGGTCCCGAAACGCCAGTTGGCCAAGGACGCGGTCAACGCCCTCTCGTTCATCTTCGCCGGAGCGTCGGACAACCGGTCCGAACGTTTGCGCGAGCGAATCCTCCGGGCAATCGCCGGCGTACCAGTTGTCGACCTCGAATCCCTCGGCGACAGGTTCATCCCCCGGTTGGCCCGGACTGTGATGCCGGAGGCCCGAACCGAGCTCGACCGCCAGGCGGCGGCCGGTCGCGATCGGATCATCGTGTCGGCGTCGCCGATAGAAATCGTCGGGCGACTGGCGAAGATGATCGGCATGGAGGGTGCGGTGGCGACCACCGCCGAGATCACCGATGGTCGCTACACGGGGCAACTTGTGGGCCCCTTCTGCTACGGAGAAGGGAAGGTCGCGGCGATCGAACAGTTGGCCTCCGAGCGGGGATACGACCTGAACGAATGTGTCGCCTACAGCGACTCGATCAGCGACCTGCCGCTACTCGAATCCGTTGGCGAAGCCGTAGTGATCAATCCTGACCGCGAGTTGCGCAAGATCGCACCGAAGCGCGGATGGCGAATCGTGGAGGTCGGCAAGCGCGCAAGCCGCGCGGCCCGCCGTGCGACCCCTCGGAGCCTGGGTCAGTAATCGCTAATAGCGGACATTGCGGAGGCGCCTGGCAATTCCCTGCCGGCGCTCACCTGACCACACGCAAACCGGAAGAAGTCCTCTCTTCCGATGGTGACACGAATGAATGCATTCCATGTCAAGTCAGCCCCATCAATTTCGGGATATTGTGAATCGCGCCACAAACCACCCGGAAATGGGAGCCCCCAATGAGTCAGCCGAAATCCGAGCAGACCCGGTCAGGCCGGCAAGCGACAATGGTGTCAAAGTCTCACTCGCGGTCGGCTTCCTCAGCAGCACTCGTCGGCCTGATGGTCGTGATTGCACTCGCTTTCGCCGCCGGATGCAGCCCGTCG